>NZ_JAKGBG010000008.1:0-148745 GCF_021532595.1 Pseudoalteromonas sp. OFAV1 | reverse complement strand
TTTTTGAAACCGAAGTTTCGTGCTCAATGAATTCTGTATAAATTGACTATATAGTCACTCATAAGAAATTGAGACTCTAAATTTGTTTGCGTCATCTAGCGAACTAGAATCTGCTGTTAGAACTCAACCTGTACGAGTGCCCACACAGATGATTGCTTTATATTGTTAAAGAACGTTTTGAGATACTTTTGCGTCTCAAGGGCAGTGCATTCTACGCAAGCCGTTATTTTTGTCAACACTTAATTTTGAGAAAAGTTTATTTTTTCAAAACTCAGTCTTACTTGACTCAACCAACTCGTCGTTTCGCTTGTTTGTAAGCAGTCCGCCGTGTCGGTGGATGCGCATTATAGGGATGCAGCGAATTAACGCAAGCACTTTTTTGAGAAAACTTAAAAAAAACTACCTTTTGCATCCTTTTTAGTCTAAACAGTACAAAAGAGAAACTTTATTAACGCTTTAGTAACTTTTTAGCTGTATTTAAGGCTATAAAAGCACAACGCTCTAAAAACAAAAAAGCCCAGCAACATAGCTGGGCTTTTAAAAAATTCGTGTTTTTAGTTGTTATGCAATGCCGTATTGATCACGGTATGCTTTTACAGCCGCTAAATGCTCATCCATTGTACCTTTCGCTTCTAGGTAACTAATTAAGTCAGCTAGTTTTACAATCGAGATAACTTTAGTGCCAAAGTCACGCTCGACTTCTTGAATAGCCGATAACTCAGCTTTGCCTTTCTCTTGGCGGTCAAGAGCAATTAAAACGCCACTTAAGTCTGCACCATTATCTGCAATGATTTCCATCGATTCACGAATCGCTGTACCCGCAGTGATCACGTCATCGACTAACATGATCTTACCTTTGAGTTCAGAACCTACTAATGTACCACCTTCACCGTGTGCTTTTTTCTCTTTACGGTTAAAACAGTAAGGCACATCTTTGTCGTGGTGATCAGCTAAAGCAACCGCAGTAGTCGTTGCAATTGGAATACCTTTATAAGCAGGGCCAAATAATACATCGTATTCAATGCCAGCATCTTCAAGTGCAGCTGCATAAAAGCGGCCTAAACGTGCAAGGTCACGACCAGTATTAAATAAACCAGCGTTAAAGAAGTAAGGGCTAGTACGGCCAGACTTTAAAGTAAACTCACCAAATTTAAGCACCTGCTTTTCAAGTGCGAATTCAATAAACTCTTTTTGATAATCTTTCATAACTAATAAACCTACTTCTTTATTAAGCTAATGCTTGCTTTTGAACGTCGATAATTTCACGAATTGAGTGCTTAGCTAATGTAAGTAGCTCATCTAGTTCGTCGAATGAGAAAGGTTCGCCTTCAGCTGTACCTTGGATTTCGATGATTTTGCCCGTTTCCGTCAAAATCACGTTCATATCTGTTTCAGCTTCAGAGTCTTCTAGGTACTCAAGATCTGTGATTGGTTGACCTTTATATACACCGACTGAAATTGCAGCAATCATATGCTTAAGTGGGTTTGAATTGATCATACCTTTACTACGCATGTAAGTGAGTGCATCAACTAACGCAACGCACGCACCACTAATAGATGCTGTACGTGTACCGCCATCAGCTTGAATAACATCACAATCGATAGTAATGGTGTTTTCACCTAATGCTTTTAAATCAACTGCAGCACGAAGTGCACGTGCAATTAAGCGTTGAATTTCCATTGTACGACCGCCCTGCTTACCGCGCGACGCTTCACGACCATTACGAGTATGTGTTGAACGAGGTAACATACCGTATTCAGCCGTAACCCAACCTTTACCTTGGCCTTTCATAAAGCGTGGTACACCAGCTTCAACAGTTGCTGTACACAAAACTTTAGTGTTTCCAAACTCTACTAATACTGAGCCTTCAGCATGCATAGTGTAATTACGTATAAATGTAACCGGTCTAATTTGATTAGGTGTTCTTTCGCTTGGACGCATTAACGATCCCCTTAATTCTGAATTTGCCACATTATAAGTCGATGTGGTGGCAGATGCCATGTGATTTACATAATTAACTGTATCTGAAAAGCCGATTTCAGAAAATTTACGCTAGAGGTTAAAAGCTGATACGGTATAATCAAGCAACTTTGAATATAAATAACACTAGGAAATTATCCATGATCCACAGCATGACAGCTTATGCGCGTCGCGAAATTAAAGGCGAATGGGGCACTGGCACTTGGGAAATTCGTTCAGTTAACCAACGTTACCTTGAGACTTTTATCCGCGCACCTGAGCAATTTCGTGGCATGGAACCTGTTATTCGTGAGCGTTTACGTAAACACTTACAACGCGGTAAAGTTGAAGTTTTCTTAAAGTTTGCTGCAAATCCAGCTCATGTTGGTGAGTTAACGATTAACGAATCACTGGCTGAGCAGCTAATTAAAAGCGCACAATGGGTGCAACAACAGAGTAATGGTGACATTAATCCTGTTGATATTTTGCGTTGGCCTGGCGTTATGGAAGCCGAAGAGCTCGATATGGATAGCGTTAATACAGCGCTGATTGCAGGTTTTGACAAAGTAATTGAAGACTTCAAACAAGCTCGCGGTGATGAAGGTGCAAACCTACAAGAAATGATCACCACTCGCCTTGATGCAATTTTAGAGCAAGTTGCCATTGTTGAGGGCCACTTACCAGAAATCGCTAAATGGCAACGTGAAAAGCTAAATCAAAAACTTGAAGAACTGAAAACAGACATTGATGAATCACGTCTTGAGCAAGAACTTATTTACCTAGCGCAAAAGCAAGATGTAGCTGAAGAGCTAGATCGCTTAAAGTCGCATGTTAAAGAAACAAAGAAAATTATAGTCAAAGGTGGTGCATGTGGCCGACGCTTAGATTTTATGATGCAAGAGTTTAACCGAGAAGCAAACACATTAGCATCGAAGTCTATCAACAGTGACATCACCAATGCAGCAGTAGAATTAAAAGTGCTAATTGAGCAAATGCGCGAACAAATTCAAAATATCGAATAAGGTTTATTTGCTCTAGACCATTAAAAAGCCAGTGAATATTCACTGGCTTTTTAATGCATAAATTAACGACCTGACATTAAAGTTGCGTCGCATTTCTTTGACGAAGTACTTCAAATAAGCAAATACCCGTGGCAACAGATACATTTAAGCTCGATACCGTCCCTGCCATTGGAATTTTTACTAGTAAATCACAATGTTCTCGGGTAAGGCGACGCATTCCGTCACCTTCAGCTCCCATTACTACAGCCATTGGCCCAGTGAGGTTTGCATCGAATAACTCAGTGTCGGTTTCACCAGCAGTACCAACGACCCAAACACCAGCGTCTTTAATTTCACGTAAAGTACGCGCTAAGTTTGTCACTTGCACAAGTGGCACTGTTTCAGCAGCACCACACGCTACTTTGCGCGCGGTACCATTTAATTTAGCTGATTTATCTTTAGGAACAATAATAGCGTGTACACCGGCAGCATCAGCGCTTCGTAGGCACGCACCTAAATTATGTGGATCCGTTATGCCGTCTAGCACCAATAAGAAAGGGGTTTCTTCGCGGGCTATAATTTCGTCAAGGTCTTTTTCACTATACATACGTGCAGCTTTAACATTGGCAATAATGCCTTGGTGTTGCTCACCGTTTGCTTTATTGTCTAGCGCTTTACGTTGCATAAACTGAACAGAAATACCGAATTTACGTGCTTGGTCAATAACCGGATTTAAACGTTTATCTTCACGCCCTTTTAAAGCATAAATTTCTAAAAAGCGCTCCGGCTCTTTTTCTAAAATTGCTTCAACTGAGTGAAAACCAAAAATTAATTCATTACTCACGTATTGTTTGCTCCTCGGCTACTTTGTTTGCGGGCATTCTTGCCCGGCCTTTTTGCCTTTTTAGTGGCTTTTTTCTTACTCTTCTTTTTACTGGCTTTTACAGCATCAGCCTGTTTGCCGCTGGGCTTTTTGCGCCCTTTAGCATGAGAAGACTTACCACGTTTTTCATTATCTTTGTCACCTGACTTTGCTTCAAAGCGATTTGATTCACCTTTTTTACCGGGAATTTTACCAGCTTTAAGCTGCGCGCGAACGCTTGGTTTTGCAGGTTCACCGCGACCACGACGACGAGCGTAACGATCTTGTGGTGCTTCACCCGCTAATACTAAGTTTATACGGCGCTCGTCAAGACTTACAGATGACACCTGAACCGTCACTTTATCGCCTAAACGATACACTGTGTGAGTTTGCTCACCAATCAAGCAATGCTTAGCGCCATCATAATGGAAGTATTCGTTGCCTAAGTTGGTCACATGGATCATGCCATCGATTTGTAAATCGTCTAAGCGTACAAATAAACCAAAGTTAGTCACCGATGAGATCACCCCACCAAATTCGTCACCAACATGATCTTGCATAAATTCACATTTAAGCCAATCTGCCACTTCGCGAGTCGCATCATCGGCACGGCGTTCAGTGGTTGAACACTGCTCACCTAAAATATCTACTTCGTCATCAGTGTAAGCGTATTCACCCGAAGTTTGCTGGCCTTGCGCTTTAAGCACCGCTTTAATAGCACGGTGCACGACTAAATCTGGATAACGACGAATTGGCGATGTAAAGTGCGCATAAGCTGGTAAGGCTAACCCAAAATGGCCAATGTTATCAGGCTGATAAACAGCTTGCTTCATCGAGCGTAGCAGCATAGTTTGAATAAGTTCTGCTTCTGGGCGGTCGCCTAATTTAGCTAACACTTGAGTGATTTCTTTTGGTGTTGGCTCATCAGAAATCGCCGCTTCGATGCCAAGCTCTGATAAAAAGTTTCGGAAAAAACCTAACTTTTCAGCATCAGGCTCATCATGCACGCGATAAAGCGCACTTGCTTCGTGTTTTTCTAATAAGCGGGCTGCTGATACGTTCGCTAGAATCATACACTCTTCGATAAGTTTGTGTGCATCATTGCGAACCACAGGAACGATTGATTCAATCTTGCGATGCGCATTAAACACAAAGCGCGTTTCTAGGGTTTCAAACTCAATCGCACCGCGTTCTTGGCGAGCAGCTTTAAGTGCCATGTACATTTGCTGTAAGTCAGTTAAATGTGGCACCATCTTGGCGTACTCTTCACGCAGCTTTTCATCGCCTTGTAAAATCGCATTCACTTTAGTGTAGGTAAAACGAGCGTGCGAATTCATTACCGCTTCGTAAAATTTATACCCTGATAACTTGCCTGCATCAGACACTGTCATTTCTGCGACCATACATAAACGGTCAACTTCTGGGTTTAATGAACATAGGCCATTCGATAGCACTTTTGGTAGCATCGGAATAACTTGCTCAGGAAAATACACTGAGTTACCGCGCTCAATTGCCTCTTTATTCAGTGGCGTGTTCATACCAACGTAGTGCGACACATCGGCAATTGCCACCCATAAGCGCCAACCGCCAGAGGGTTTACGCTCGCAATAAACCGCATCGTCAAAGTCACGGGCATCTTCGCCATCAATAGTAACGAGTGGTAAATCACGTAAATCAACTCGACCTTGTTTAGCTTGCTCATCAACAAACTCACCTAAATGAGCAACTTGTTTTTCAACCGCTTCAGGCCATACATGAGGGATATCGTGATTGCGTAGTGCAACTTCAATTTCCATACCGGGAGCTAAATGCTCACCAAGTACTTCTGTCACTTTACCCACAGCATTCATATGTCGACTAGGGTTTTGCGTAATTTGCACCTGTACCATTTGATTATGACGTGCGCCATTTTCACTACCCGGCAGTATCATAATGTCTTGCGTAATACGCGGGTCTTCCGCTACCACAACGGCAATTCCGTGCTCAACAAAATAGCGGCCAACAATTGGCGCGCGTTCATTGGTAAGCACTTTAATGATGCGTGCTTCGCATTTGCCACTTGAACCTTTGCGGTTACCTTTAGCAAGCACAATGTCACCGTGCAACACCATATTCATTTGGTGTTTCGCGATAAACCAATCTTTACTCTCGCCTTCAACTTCTAAAAAGCCGAATCCGTCACGGTGACCTATGACTTTACCTTTTACCAAGCCTGATTCATCTATCAATGCATAGCATTTAAATTTATTGAAATACAATTGACCATCGCGCTCCATTGCACGCAAGCGACGTTTGAACGCTATTTGACGTTCAGTATCATTCACGTGTAATTCGTCACAAAGTTGTGTGAAATTAGCTGGTTTTGCGCGTGATTCTAAGTGAGCAAGTATGAACTCACGGCTAGGGACTGGGTTTTCGTACTTTTCTTGTTCTCGACTGAGATTTGGATCCTGTTTTGACATTCACTATCTTGTTAGTTGGTTATGTGGTTATTTTAACCCATATCCTAACAATGAGACAGGCAAAAGCTATTAAACTTTTAAGAAATTGATTAAACCAGTTTTCGCACTCAAATTGTTCAATAATTTAATAGCAAAATTAAGGACCTTATAACCACCCTTTTTGTCTTGCTATGCGAGCAGCATCTACTCGGTTTACCGCATTTAGTTTACTCATTGCTTCTGAAAGATAATTTCTAACCGTCCCTTCTGATAAAAACAATGTTTTTGCAATATCTTGAGTTTTTAAGCCATCACCGGCTAATTTTAATGCTTTGCGTTCTTTATTAGTCAATGGATCAGTGTCAGATAATGCAAGTAAAGCAAGTTCGGGATCAATGACTCTTCGGCCTTGATTGACTGATTTTATTGCATTAATTAAATGCTCTGATGGCGCTTCCTTTAAAATAAAGGCGCGAACATCTGCTTTCATAGCACGTTTTATGTAACCTGCCTTTGAAAATGTAGTTATTATCATGGTTTTAATATCAGAATGGCGCTTACTCAGTATTTCTACCAATTCGATGCCTGACATATTGGGCATTTCAGTATCTGATAACACCATATCAATCTTATTTTGTTCAATAAATTTAAGTGCAGCTTTGCCATCCTCTGCTTGCCCAACGACATTAATAAATGGATCAAGTCCAACAAGCGCACTAATTGCTTCCCTAACCATTTGCTGATCTTCAACAATGAGTAAATTAATCATGATAAATTCGCTTGAAAATTCATAGTCAGGTTAAACCCTTTTTTATTTTCCACAATAAGCTCTCCGCCAAGTGCTTCAGTACGCTGCTTAATGCCATTAATGCCATTGCCACTTTTAAATGTGGTTACTATACCGTTATCCTTAATTGATATTAGTTCCTTACTAATATCAATTAAAACTTCATTCCCTTTACTATGCCTTAAAATATTAGTGCAAGCCTCAGTAACAATAAGCGATACGGTTTTTTGTGTTGCTGTAGATAAGTTTGTTAATTCATTGTTTACTATTACATTAAAGCCATTTTGTGTTAGCTCTTCTTGCAAAAACTCTAACTGTTTAGTGAGGTTAAACTGTTTCATATTTGTTACTGCTTTACGAATATCACTGAGTAAATCTCGGCTAATGGCCGCCACTTGCTTTATTTCACTCTGTGCTTGCTCAACGTTATCATTAACAATTAACTTTTCGGCTAGTTCTGCTTTTAGAGCAATCGACGATAGACTGTGACCAGCTAAATCATGAAGGTCTCGTGCAATGCGTTCACGTTCAGCAATCATTGCCAACTGTTCTATTTGATGTTGACTTTTTTGTTCACTTAACTGATGTATTCGTTCACGCCTCTCAGCACGTCCCATAAAATAAAGTGCAATGCTGATGATGAGTGCTGGCGCAATAAAATATGGATTATTCAAATCAAATAAATACACCGCGAGAAAAATACTTAAAGCAACAGCAACTAGCCCTAAAACGCCTTTTTTTTGTCTAAAGTTGAACCCAAAAAAATAGCAAGCAAAGCCAAATAAAGTTTGTGTTCCAAGAGTTAAATATGTACCAAAAGTTGCGATAATAACAATTATAGACACTGGAATGAGTGCATCTTCACCTTTTGCGTTAGCAGCTTTAACATAGTAAAAAATAAAAGTTATATATATCATAACTATAATAAAAATATCTAAAGCTGCGAATTGCTCAAAACTTAGAATCAACGGTAAAAAATAAAAACTTGAAAAAACAAGTGGACCCCAGACCCAGTAAGGCTTTTTTTCAATTGCTAAGCTTTGTCTAAAACTATCGCTTTTCATTTATGCTCAATCCCATTTTTTGGCTTTTTTAAATCTTATCTAAACTTGGGCAGCATATGGCTGCCCACGATTAGTTACTGCTTATTGTTATTTATCAAAACTTTAGGCCATGTATAGTTTGGTGCAAGGTCAAGTGATGTTTGCCAATCTTGCACTGCTTTTTGCACATCATTTAGTGCTAAATATGTTAACCCACGCCAGACATATGCTTCCGCCTGCCCCCATTTATAACCATCATTATTATCATTTTGATAGTGAATAAGAGACGCATTCAATGAGCTTAGCGCTTGCTGTTTACTTCCACCAAACATGCTAGGTGTGTTTAAAGCAATTATACCTTTAACTAGATGAGCACGAGGATTACTTTTGTCAATTTGCACCGCATTATTTAACGCATTGTTCGATTTTATGCCGTAGTAAAAACCTGTAATAGGTTTAATCGAAATACGATAACCATACACTTGAGCAAGCAATGCGTTTGCCTCACTTTTATCTGCGCCAAGTTTATCGTCTAAAAGCACTGCTTGTGCAATATCAAGTAAGGCAAGCGCTTTTTCAGTTTCACCCATGATATTATGTGCAATAGCAAGGCGATAATTCACAAGCGCTGCATCATACCCTGCTGCATTTTTTGCTATTTCGGTAAGTTCTGACAAGTTATGCTGTTGAGATGCAAGTTCAATACTATCTATAGTACTTTGTTCAGCAAATACGTAATTTGTGTTAAATGTAATTGCCGCAGCGAATAACGAGTAAATATTTTTAGTAATTAGATTCATAGCTATACCCTTTATATTAATGAATGACAAACCGGCATGTATCGGTACAGGTATAGTGTTACTTAAAAAAGAATGAGTGTTTAACGACATTTGTAAGCAATACATCATGACAATTGTCATAAAAAAGCGATGAAACTTTTAAGAAATTGATTAATTCTGCCAAAAATGAAGCGTTGATATTCTTTGCAACAAACACTCTGTGTTAATATTTTCGAAAAAGAACAACAAAATAACCCAACCGTTATGGATATTAACTTAACTCACTATCTTTCAAGCATGGCTTACAATAGCGCCTACATAGCTCTATTCATTGCAATTATAGCCGTTGCAAAACTGTCGTATAACTTAGCAACTCCTTATAACACCACCAGTCAATTAACCGATAATGCAAATAGCGCTCTGGGTCTTTCAATTGGAGGGTATTTGGGAGCAATCACTATTATCTATGGTTTTGTTTTAACAGGCCCAAGTAAAGGCTTAATTACCGATTTAATAAATGTTTCGCTCTACAGTTTACTAGGAATGGTGTTGTTAACATGTTCACGTATTTTAAATGACAAATTATTACTTCGTTTATTTTGCAACCAAGAGCAACTAATAAATCAACAAAATGAAGCAGTTGGCTTGGTTCAAGCCGCTAATTACATGGCTGCAGCCTTGATCATTGGAGGCGCTTTAACGGGAGAAGGTACTTGGTTATCAGCAATAGTGTTCTACTTGCTAGGTCAACTTATGCTAATTATTTTCGCTAAAGGCTATGATCACCTCACAGCTTTTAATTTGAATGAGCAACTAGAAAAAGGTAATAAAGCTGTTGCGCTGAGCTTTTCGGGCACCATGTTGGCATTGGCTATTATTTTATGTCATGCGCTTATTGGTGGCTTTCACTCTTGGCAGCAAAGCTTAAGTTTATTCTTTATTGACGCATTATTTGGCTTTTTAATTTTACCGGTTGTTCGTTACTTAGTTGATAAAATTATTTTCAGTAAAATTTCGATTGATCAAGCAATGCAGGATAAAAACACAGCAGTCGCTGTAATAGAAAGCAGCATTGCTATTTGTGTTGCCGTTATTATTACTATCGCTATTTAAGCTTGTAATTTTGGAATTAAACGAATGGATTAGCCTATTTGGGGAGTTTACAAAGTAAAGGATTACCGTTACAAAGAGAGTTAATAACAACAATAATAGGGTCAGTAATGCAGGCACACAAACAAAGCCTAATATACTTGCACATTGCAGTACTGCTATTTGGTGGAACGGCATTATTTGCAAAGTTAGTCAGCTTAAGTGCATTAGATATTACCGTTTACCGAACAGCGATTGCAGGCTGTGCATTAGTGATCTTACTCACAATTCAAAAGAAAGCCATCAAGCTCCGCTCTGGTCGTGATTACCTCATCGCCTTATTGCTTGGCGTAACGGTTGGGATTCATTGGCTCACCTACTTTGCTGGTATGCAATTGGCTGGTATCGCTGTAGGTATGATTGCCTTTTTTACCTACCCTGTTATCACAGTGTTTTTAGAACCTTTTTTTCATGGTAACAAACCACAACTGAAAGATATTTTTAGTGCTTTGGTTGTAATGGCTGGCATTTACTTGCTCATTCCTGATGCTAGTTTAGGCAATGATGTAACTATGGGCATTGTCATTGGCATTTTATCGGCGTTATTTTTTGCTTTTAGGAATATTGTTCACAAGCGTTACTTTAGCCAATATGGCGGTCCTCAAACCATGCTTTATCAAACCTGGATTGCCAGTATCATGCTCTGTGCCTTTGTTGAAGTGCCGCCATTACAAGTTGATACAATTAATTGGCTGCTATTAATTACCGTTGGGGTTATTTTTACAGCAGCGCCCCACTCATTGTTTGCGGCAAGTCTGCAAAACTTATCGGCTTCAACGGCTGGTTTAATATCTTGTTTGCAACCTTTGTATGGCACGTTTTTCGCTTTTTTAATTTTGCATGAGCAACCTTCAATTAGCACCCTATTGGGCGGTGCATTAGTGATAAGCGCCGCTTTTTATGAAACATGGTCAGTGACTCGGAAACATAAGCAATGATAAAAGTATTCGCTCACAGAGGTGCCAGCGGTACCTACCCAGAAAATACCAAGAGCGCCATTCTCGCCGCCGTAGATTTGGCAGTAGATGGTATCGAAATTGATGTACAAAGCTGCCTTGATGACTACATGATTATTCATGACACCTGGCTTGATCGCACAACCTCAGGTCGCGGTAAAGTGAATGCTTGCTCAAAAGAGCAAATTCAACAGTACGATGCGGGTAATGGCGAAGTAGTGCCGACTTTACAGCAAGCTATTGATTGGGTCGATGATAAAACTTTGCTCAATTTAGAGCTAAAGCACACCTTTTCATTAGACAAGTTTGTTGAGCTTATTGAGTCAAATGTCAGTACCGGGAAAATTTCTAGAGATAACCTTTTAGTCTCATCATTTGATCATCACCAACTAATGTGGCTTAAACAAAAACTGCCTTGGGTAAAGATTGGTGCTCTCACCGCCTCTATTCCAATTAATTACAGTGAATTTGCGCAAAAACTGCATGCTTATAGCATTCATGTAGATAAAAACTTTATAAACCATGAGTTTGTTGCGGATGCTAAACAACGCGGTCTTCAAGTTTATGCCTATACGGTCGATAAGGTAGAAGATATAGAGCTTATGCTAGAGTATGGCGTAGATGGTATTTTCACTAATTTTCCATGTCATACACAAATGACACTACAGTCACTGTAACTCAACAAAACTAAGCTATACTGTTGAATTATGTGAAAATGAACAATACTAAAATACGCCAAAATGAATCAACACAACACCATATTGAGTAGCTATATGCGCATTTATAATTTTATCGAACAAACTTTCTTTTACACCCTAACACGTAAGATTGTCGGTAATTTAGGTTTTGTGTTTGCGTTTCAAGCGATCACGCTTATTTGGCTTTACAGCAGTCTTTCAGAACAACAAACCAGTATGGGTTTATTTTGGCTGATGACTTTTATCATTTTTGCCAGCTTTATTTTTACTGTGTTTTATATGCGCTTTTTAATTGTTCGCCCGGTGCAGGCAATGCGCGATACATTAGAAAAAATTAATCAACATGATGCCGACTTGTCTGCAAAGTTACCCCACTTTACTTACGATGAATTTCGAGATTTAAGTGAACAATACAACACTTTTACTACCCATTTGAGTCAGTTGTTAGCCACTACATATCAAAGTGCCCAAGCGAGTGCTGATAGTAGCTCAAAAATGACCCAGTCAATGCAGCAAACAGCGCAATTGAGCCACCAGCAAATTGAGTTCAGTCAAACAATTACTGACTCAAGCAATCAAATTACCTCGAGCCTTGAAAATATATCAGCAAATACTGACAGCGTGCATCATGTTAACAGTGAGCACCTGAGTTTTGTACAAAACTCAGCTCATGAACTGTCATCCCTCGTTAAAAAAGTAGCAATGATCAGCCAAATACTCGGTAACTTCTCAGCTACCGTATCAGGGTTGAAAGAGAACAGCGAAAACATTCGCGCTATTTTGAAAATGGTCGAAGAGTTTTCAGATCAAACTAATTTACTTGCTCTCAATGCGGCCATTGAAGCAGCCCGTGCTGGTGAAGCCGGCCGTGGTTTTGCGGTGGTTGCCGATGAAGTAAGAACCCTCTCAGTAAAAGTCAATGATGCAACCCGCCAAATTAGCGATTTCATCAATCAAATGAATAGTCTAGTAAGCGAAACCAATAAAGAATCTGAGCAGCTCATTAGCCACTCAAGTGAAGCCGAAACAGCAATTAGCAACACATCAACTGGATTTAGTAACATGCTCGCTGAATTTGAGCAGAATCAACAGCAACTACAACAAATTGTTAGTGCGGTGCGTTTATTAGAGCAAACTCAAACCCAAACTCATCAAAGTGTTGAGCAAATTGTGGCGTTAGGTGAGCAAGCTAAACAGCAAATAGATGAATCCCTGGCTGATTGTGAGCAATCTCATCTACTCAGCCAACAAACCCTAGAGCAGCTTAAACGCTTTGTATAGTCTCTTTTAGCTGCTGAATGTAGCTAATCTATGATAAAGTAGCCACTTCTTGGCTACTTTTTTATTGACCGTGACAACACCTGCTACTGATTATGAACAACTCGCACTGCAAATAAAGCAATGGGGTAAAGACCTTGGCTTTGCAGAAGTCGGGATCACTGATATTGATCTTACTAAACACGAGGCACAATTACAGCGCTGGTTAGATTTAGGCTATCACGGTGAGATGGAATATATGGCAGCCCATGGAATGAAGCGAGCGCGCCCCGCTGAGCTGGTACCTGGCACGCAGCGAGTCATCTCAGTAAAAATGAACTACCTACCACCTGATGCAAGTTTTGCTAAAAATCTCAAACAGACCGATAAAGCCTATATTAGTCGCTATGCACTAGGTCGTGATTACCATAAGTTAATTCGCAACCGCCTAAAAAAGTTAGGCCAGCAAATTGAACAACATGTTGGCCAGTTAGGCTTTCGTCCATTTGTTGACTCTGCACCTGTACTTGAGCGACAACTGGCCGAAAAAGCAGGCCTAGGCTGGCGTGGAAAGCACAGCTTATTAATCAACAAAGAAGCGGGTTCATGGTTTTTCTTAGGTGAATTGTTTGTTGATATACCGCTGCCTATTGATCAAGAAAATAGCTTTGAAGGCTGTGGTAAATGTGTAGCCTGTATGACCCTTTGCCCTACCGGTGCCATTGTTGAGCCCTATGTTGTTGATGCGCGTAAATGTATCTCTTACCTTACTATTGAATTGCAAGGTGCAATCCCTGAAGAGTATCGCCCACTTTTAGGTAATCGCGTGTATGGCTGTGATGACTGCCAGTTAGTCTGCCCGTGGAATCGTTACGGACAAATAACCGATGAAGCTGACTTTCATCCTAGACAACAGCTTAAAGACCAAGATTTACTGACGCTCTTTGCATGGGATGAAGCGACATTTTTAAAAAATACCGAAGGCAGCCCTATCCGCCGTATTGGTCACGAACGTTGGCAACGAAACCTCGCTGTAGGATTAGGTAATGCCGATTACAACGACAACATCATCCAAGCTTTGAGCGATACGCTTGTTAATGCCAGCCCTTTAGTTGCCGAGCATATCGAATGGGCGCTCGAGCAACAGCAAAACAAGCGACAAATTAAGTTACGTAAAACTGCGCGGCTAATTCGTATTGTTGAAAAAGGATTGCCGCGGGATGCCTAAATTAACGTGTTAATAGTTGCGATAAATCATTTTCGATTTCATGAAACGCTGATTTAACTCCTTTGACAGACTCTTCTCTGGCTACCGAGTTTTGAATCGTTTCATCCACCTTTTGATAAATAAATATCTCTTGGTCTTCATCTAAGCCCATAGTGGGTATTCGCTGCTCAAGATCTTCTTGTAGCTGTTTAAATACTGCCTCATTACTAATTCGGTTGTCATCTAACAGCTTGATTAAACCAGTAAATTTTCTATGTACATTACTCACAGCTTCATTTAGTTGTTGCTGCTGTTTTAATAACTCTTTTTTAGTAATGATCGCCTTTAATTGTTGCTCTGTAACACTCACTAGAAAGCAAATATGGTCGCGAATTCGACCATGTTTATCGGGGTCTTGCTCCGGCATGTTTAAGATAAGCAGACTAATCATGTCGTAATTAACTAAAATGCGGTTTGAAAACTCATGAAGACGCCCTTTTCTTTTTAACATATCGAACAATTCAATGACGATCGGTGAGCACACACCTGTTACAGAAAAATGCTCAACATGCGTACCTAATCTAAATTCGACATTACTTTGTAAATCGAATGACTTTAGGCAGTTTAAAAAGGCTTTTCCTAACTCACGTTCACTCTCAATCGAACCTATATGTTCAATATAATTAACTATTTGCCCCATTTCACTGCTATTAGCCATCGCATTAAACGCAGTTGATGTGGCATCTTCTACTTGCTGCTCTAGAGCCTCTTTTTCAATAAGGACTTGATTCAGGTTCAATAATTTTAATTTTAGCTCTTGATGGCTAAATGGCTTCACAATATAGTCTTCAGCACCAGCGGAATAGCCTTCCATTCGCTCTTCTACAGTGCCTCTTGCCGATACGAACATGACAATAATCTTTTCTGTACTTGGATTCTCTTTTAGTTTGCGACAAACCTCATAACCACTCATTTGAGGCATACTTACGTCAAGCAGAATGACTTGTGGAGCAAATTCTTCAACAACGTTTAAACATTCTGGACCGCTATTTACCATTTTCAGCTCAAAATCGAGATCTTCAAAAATCTCTTCAATGATTTCTAAGTTAAATGGTTCATCATCTACGGCTAAAATTCGCTTCAAGGCCATGTTATTTCTTCCGTTTTATGAATTAAGTGTTATTGGTTTAGTGTCATTCGTTAAGTGTTTTGGTAAATCTATCTGCAGGGGCAACCGAACGATAATTGTCGCACCGCCATGTTCATTATTAAGTGCCTTAATTGTGCCCTGATGCAAAGTGACAAATTCGCGACAAATAGCAAGCCCAAGCCCAGTTCCTCCGGCACCGCTATTAGTTTTACTGCTTTGTTCAAACTTAGCGAATACCTTTTCAAGTTCTTGCTCAGGAATACCTATACCATGGTCAATAACAGCGATTTCGGCCATTTTTTCTTGTGACGACAAACTAATTTCAATCTCACTATTAGGCTCACTAAACTTCAGAGCATTACCTAATAAATTACGCATGATTTGGTTGATCTGCTCTTCATCACAATCAAGGGTAATACCTTGTTCTCCCCCCAATAAACGAATAATAATGTTTCTTTCAAGCGCGGTGCCCGAAACATCATCAATACTGGTTTTTATAATGTTACTGAGGTTGTGCTTTTGCGGATTAAAAGGAAACTTACCGACATCAAGCTTTGACAGATCGAGAAGGTTATTAAGTAAAGATAAAAGCCGCTCTCCGCTTTGCTCTATTCGTGACAAATATTTATTTAATTTATCTTTGCTTAAGTCGTCATTAGCAACTTTTTCTAAGCCAAAACGAGCAAAACTTAAAATAGAATGCATTGGTGTTCTTAATTCGTGAGACATATTCGCTAGAAACTCAGATTTACTGAGGCTTGCTGCTTCTGCTACATTTTTTGCATGCTCTAGTTGTGCCGTACGCGCTTTGACTTCTTCCTCAAGCATATCTTTCGCTTCTAAAAGTAGGTCTTCTTTTTCTTTTAAGTGCGTTACATTTTTAAAGATTACCGCAAGCGCTATTTCACCATGATGGTCTATCTCATTGAACGATCCCACCAAAGGAACTGTGTTACCGTTTTCTTTAAGTAACCTTAAATCACAACTAAACTGACGATTTTTATTTAGCGTCGCTATTTTTTCTTTGATACGTAAAATGGATGTTGCATCAAAAAAATCGAATACTGAACAGTTTTCAAACTCCTTCAAAGGCTTATCGAATAGCTGTTCACATGCATCATTGGTTTCGATTATCTTGCCATGGCGATCAAATAAAATAATGGCATCGGGAGTATGTTTAAAAATAACCCGCAGTAAGCTGTCTTTTTCGATAAGAGCATCAACGGTATTTTGTAATCGCTCAACAAGCTCAGCATTGTGACGCTTTAATAACTCGGTTTGCCAAAGCTTATGCACTGACTGCAATAAGCTATTATCGTCAACAGGCTTGATCAAGACATCCTCAACCCCTTGTCGAATTGCAGCAACCATAGAAACCTGATCCGGTTTTGAGGTATACAATAAACAACGGCTATGCGGTTGTAACGCTTTAAGCTTTATGAATAACTCAAGCCCCGTGCCATCAGCAAACGTAAAATCACTGATTAATAGATCAATATCATGCTCTTTGATAAGTTCTATTGCAGAGGATGAGTTGTCAGCAGTTAACGTCTCGATATGTGCGCCTTTAAGGTTAAGCGCTATTTTTTCTAGACGCTCTGCACAGTGATCAACAAGTAGCACTTTAGGAAGTTGAAGAATATTGTCACTATCGAGCTCAAGCACCTCTTCTAGTAAAGAGCTAATTTCCTTATTGGCAAAAAAAGGATAAATAACGACTGCATTTGGCAGTAATCGATTGACCACGCTAAAGTGCTCAAGCAGATCGCTTCGCTGTGCTTTTGGAGCAAGCAATAAAAAGCGGTCATGTGAAAACCCGCCCATTAATCTTCGAATAACTGTCGTTGGTACACCATGAGAAGCAGCCACAAGATCAAAGTCTTGTTCTACTACTGAATCATCAACCATAGAAAAGTGTAATAGCTCAACCCTGCAGCCGATCAGCTCCAGCAGCACTTTTACTCGCATCGCTAAAACACTATTGCTATCAACAATTAAGATTCTGCGCACAGTAAACCACACCCACTATAAGAATAATTACCTATATTAGCGTAGTCTAAAAACTCGAAGCATCACAAATGACTTTGCACTTTTTATCTGTTTTACCGTATGTTATGCGTCAATATGCTTACCTAAAATGGTTAAGCTATAAGGTTTTCCATCCATAATAGCCACCTCAGGCAATTCTCCCCACACCAAGTAATCAAAGCGCTTGAACAGTTTTATACTCGGCATGTTATGGCTGAAAATGAAAGCTAACAACACCTTAATTCCAAGCGTTTTTGCATGTTGCTCTGAAAATGTAAGCAATTGTTTTCCTAGCCCTTGTCCTTGTGCTCGCTGGGTAATATAAATACTGATTTCAACAGTACCATCATAAGCGGGGCGGCCATAAAAAGATTTATAGCTCATCCATGCAACCACCTTCCCTGCCTGTTCACATACAAAAATAGGTCGTTTTTCTGAGTGGCTATCGAACCATACTTGCCTGTCCGCAACCGTCACCTCTTCGGTATCTGCGGTTACCATACGTCCAGGAATTGTCTCGTTGTAAATCGCGACAATATCAGTTAAATCGTTTTGAGTTGCTGTACGAATCGTCATAAATAGCTGAAATTAAATGATCACTTTTTCGCATATTAGCGTATA
The DNA here is from genome assembly GCF_021532595.1 of Pseudoalteromonas sp. OFAV1. Lineage (NCBI taxonomy): Bacteria > Pseudomonadati > Pseudomonadota > Gammaproteobacteria > Alteromonadales > Pseudoalteromonadaceae > Pseudoalteromonas > Pseudoalteromonas sp. OFAV1. The sequence goes on along the minus strand of NZ_JAKGBG010000008.1, from coordinate 130,806 downwards.
TTCATCACAAATAACTAGCGGGAAATTAGTATGTATAAATATGCTTTGTTACTTGCAGCAGGTCTAATTACAACAAACCTTGCAGCACAAACCACAGAAGTCACGCCAACAGCAAAATCAACTAGCCAATGCGACGATTTCACCAACGTTACATTACGAAAATTGCGCTCAAAAGAATCAATTAACTTTTGTGAATTTAAAGACAAGCCGCTATTGATCGTCAATACCGCAAGTAATTGTGGTTTTACCGGTCAGTTTGAAGGCTTAGAAGCCATCCATAAGGAATACAAAGACCGCGGGTTAGTTGTATTAGGATTTCCTTCTGATGACTTCTTTCAAGAAGAAGACGATGAAAAAGATACAGCAAAAGTTTGTTTTATTAACTATGGGGTGACTTTTAATATGATGGCTACCAGTGCTGTTCGCGGTAGTGATGCAAACCCTATATTTAAACACTTAAACGAAGTAACCAGCTCACCTAACTGGAACTTTTACAAATACTTAGTGTCTGCAGACCGTAAGACAGTGCAGCGCTTCAACAGTAAAACCAAGCCAGAATCTAAAGAGTTACGTGATGCGATTGAAGCAGAATTAGCTGCAAAATAAATTTAATTTTTCGTTCAGTAAATATTGAACTAAACTAGTAATTTAATACTAAAACACATAGTAGGGAGATGTTATGGCAGTAGCCAGTGCAAGACACATTCTCGTAGACAGTGAAGCTCACTGTTTAGATTTAAAACAGCAAATTGAACAGGGCGCTGATTTTGCAGAACTTGCGCGCGCTCACTCTAATTGCCCATCGGGGCAAGATGGTGGCGCACTAGGTGAGTTTGGTCCAGGCATGATGGTACCTGAGTTTGATAAAGTGGTTTTTTCAGCTCCCATTAACCAAGTACAAGGTCCGGTCCAAACACAGTTCGGTTACCACCTGCTTGAAGTAACAAGCCGTACTGACTGATTTCATACGAATATTTGAAAGCCGCCTAACCAGCGGCTTTTTTTTGCGAAGGATCTCAAAATGCAACTTTTAGGCTCGACCACCTCACCTTTTGTGCGCCGTATTCGTATTTGGGCTGCACTCAATAAGCAAGCTCTTGAATTTATAAACCTAGATATTTTCTCTGAGCAAGACCGTAAAACCATGATTGCTCATAATCCGGCTAGAAAAATTCCTGTGTTAATTGATAAAGGCTTTCATGTTTTTGACTCAAACTCAATTATTCGCTACTTGTTAGAAAATACAGATCAAACATTACTCAGTTGGCAACAAGAAAATTATTTAACCATTATTAATGCTTGCAATGATTCACTCGTAGAAATGTTACTTTGCCAGCGCTCTGGATTTAATACCCACGACGATAAATTGTTTTTTAATTTACAAAACGAACGAATTGCTGAAACATTAGCCTATTTAAATGATCATTTATCTGAGCCAGTATTTAAAAGCTGTGAATACCTCAACATCAGTTTATACTGCTTGCTAGATTGGATCCGCTTTCGTGAATTAACTGATTTTAGTCAACTAACACACTTAGTAGAGTTTTATCATAAATTTGCAGATAACGCGGCGGTACAACAAACAGATCCACGAAAATAAAGATAAGGGTTACGCAAATGAGCGATATCGAAATTGAATCAGAATTAGTTAGCTTTGTTGAAAAAGTTCGCTTGAACGAATCTATGTGGGCACTGGGTGCCGAAGATGGTGGTTTTGTTGTCTGTGAATCAAACCAATTTAGCGACACTGATGTGCTATTACTTTGGGGCACTGAAGACGCAGCAAAAGCACAATGTAAAGACGAGTGGCAAGACTATACGCCAGTCGAAATTGGCCTAGATGAATTTTTGGACGAATGGGTTGAAGACCTAAACGAAGATGATGCGCTAGTTGGTTTAAACTGGAACGATGATCAAGTATGCGTTGAAATCGAACCTGTTGGTCTAGCTAAAGCACTTTGCGATTAACTCCAATCCTTGAGCTTACAACGACACGGCTACTTTTATGGCTGTGTCGTTAAGCTGGAAACTTGATACTTATCAGGTATACTCTTCTGGACACATCTTTATTATCAAGGTTTTAGGTTGAAGTCCCATCTTGGTCGTAGGCCCTTTTCGGCCATGGAATTACATACCCTGTATAATGGTTACATCTATGGTGATCAGCGTTTAGTTCGTGAACAAGCTAAGCATTGGCATTTTTGGCTACCTTTATTTGCTTATTACACCGGTGCCTACAGTGATGAAATTGGCCATTTAACTCTTGATAATATAGTGACCCTTGATGGCATTCGCTGCTTTGACTTTCATACTCATGGCAAGATCAAGCCCCGCTATGTGCCTATTCATAATGCATTACTCGATGCAGGACTTGATCAGTACTTAGACTTTTTAAACGAGCAAAACCAGCAACGACTAATGTTTGATTTACCCGCTAAATCAGGTCGCTATAGCGAAAAAGTACGTATTTGGTTTTCTGGCGAAGGTGAGCGAGCTGGTTATTTACAAAAATGCGCGATTCCAAATGTTGATCAACAAGGTATGAAAACCGCAATTAGCAGCTTACGGCTTAACTTCGAACAACAAGTGCGAATTCATGCCCTGCAAGCAAACAGCAAAGATGCTTTTAACTACTTACTTGGTTTTAAAGATTTCAACGAGCAACGCTTTACTGATATGCCGTTATTAAATGCCGTGTTACAAAACGTCCGACAAATAAACCCGCAACTGCATTGGCAACGTTTCATCGACCGCCATAATTAACTGACAAACTTTGTTACTAACTATTTATTACTGTTCAAATTAAAACCTGATAGCATGGTGATTCGCCCCTCATAGCAGGTGCCTTTCTAACAACAAAAAATCAGGGATATTTATGTTCTTAAAAAGCCTATTAACGGTAAGTGTTGCACTTGCTGTTAGCTCTGCCCATGCCAATGAATATGTTATCGAAAAGCTTGCCAAGCCTAGCTCACAACAAGTAGCACTAACGCTTGATCCTGCAAAAGACAATTTTTCTGGTCATACCGAAATTGCTTTAGAAGTTCTAAAAGCAACGAATTACATCGAATTAAACGGTATTGATTATGCCGTTAGTATGGCGAAAATTTTAGGTGCAGAAAACTGCGACCTAAGCGCTGAAATGCTAAAAACAGGCAAAGTTAAATTCGCGTGTGAAGAAAAAATTCAGCCTGGTAAATACACTTTAAAAGTTGATTTTACCGCACCTTATAACCGTCAAAGTGTTGGTTTATATAAAACCTTAGACCAAGGTACGCCTTACCTTTTCACCCAATTTGAAATGAGTGATGCTCGTCGTGCATTTCCCGTTTTTGACGAGCCTAGTTATAAAATACCTTTTCAGCTAACAATCACAGCGCCAACATCACAAAAAGTGTATGCCAACACACCGGTATTAAAAACCAAAGTTGATGGTGATATGACAACACACTTTTTTGATAAAACGCCGCCTATTCCTTCTTATTTAGTCGCCATGGCTGTAGGCCCGTTTGAAGAGCTTGAAGTTAAAGGCATGCCGATCCCTGGCCGTGTACTGACTCCACAAGGTAAAATTCACCTTGCTGATTACGCAAAAGAAAATATGCCTCGCGTGTTAAAAGCACTGGAAGATTATTTTGGCATTCCTTACGTTTACAAAAAACTAGACTCAGTGGCAGTACCAGAGTTCCCATTTGGCGCGATGGAAAATGCAGGCTTAGTGACTTACCGTGAAGACATTTTACTGGTAGACCTAGCGACAGCAACGCGCAGCAAAAAAGAGCGTAATGTATCAATTATTGCCCATGAGTTAGCCCACCAATGGTACGGTAACCTAGTGACCATGAAATGGTGGAATGACTTATGGTTAAACGAAGCGTTCGCAAGCTGGATGGCAGCGAAAATCACAGCACAAATTAACCCTGAGTTTGAGTCGCACTTAGATTTACCACAAAATTATGTAATGGCCTTAGATGCACGTTTAAGTACCAAGCCTATTCGTAAACCAATCAAAACTGAAGCTGACATTATGGATGGCCTTGGCCTTGCCTACAGCAAAGGTAGTGCAGTTTTATCTATGGTTGAAAACTGGATTGGCGAAGAGGCATTCCAGCAAGGTATTCGCGCTTACTTGAAGAAATTCTCGTATAAGAATGCAGAAGCCGCGGATCTATGGCAAGCACTAGGCGAAGCGTCTAATAAAGATGTAGCCAGTGTTCTAAAATCGTTTATCGAACAATCATCTTTCCCACTTATCAAAGTAACGCAAGATGGTAAAAAAATTAATATCAGCCAAAGCCGTTTTGTAAATGCTGGCGTTGATGCACCTGCACAACTTTGGAATGTTCCGGTTGCGATTAAGTATGGTGCGGGCGACAAAGTTAAAACCGCAAGTGTGCTGCTTAACAAAGAAACACAGCAACTGACTCTCGACTTTGAGCCTGAGTGGATCTACCCAGATCAAGGTGCAATGGGCTATTACCGTTGGGTATTAGATGATGCACAGTTCAATGCTCTATTAGAGAATGCAGCAGATAAGCTAACGGTGCGTGAGCGCTTAGCGCTGCTTTCTGCTGTTGATTCATTACTTGATGCAGGTGTTATTTCTGCCGCTCACTTAATGCAAACTTTAGAAGCCTTTGTGAGTGATGCTCACCCATTAGTAGCAAACACAGCATTAGGTTACCTAGCTTCTCAAAAACGTGTATTCGAAGACGACAGCAACCGTGATTTATGGCCTAAGTTTATCCGTAACAGCATTGCTCCTGCCGCTAAGCAATATGGTTTAACAGCAAAAGCAGATGAAGACGCGGCAGTATCACAATTACGTGCGCAAGTGATTACGCGTTTAGGTTTTGATGGTGAAGATCAAAAAGTAATTGATACCGCAAAAGCGCAAGCAGCACTTTACTTAAATAATCCTGAAAATGTAGACCCATACTTAGCATCAACTTACTTAAATCTTGCTGCTTACCATGGTGATGCGAAGTTACTTGAAAAGTACAAGCAAACCTTTAAAACCACCAAAGATCCACAAGTACGTACTAAGATGCTGGCAGCAATGGGTTACTTTGGTAAACCAGAGCTACAAAAAGCAGTACTTGAATACAGCTTAACTGATGACGTAACAGCCTCAGATATGCGCACGCTGTTAGGTGGTTTAGGCTATGGTAAAGAACGTGAAGCACTGTTTATTGAATGGATTTACAACAATTACGATGCGATCACTAAGAACTTACCACCGTTCTTTGTACCAAACTTGCCGTTCTTCACTACCGCAAGCTGTGATGCACAAAGCCTAGAGAAAACCAAAACCTTCTTCAATGATAAAATCACTGAAGTACCAGGATATGCTCGCTCTCTTAGTAAGCTTGAAGAAAGCGTTAATGATTGTATTGCACTGAAAAAACGTGAGTTAAGTTCAGTAAATAGCTTCCTTAAACGCTAACCCTACTAGATGCAAAAAGGGCCACAATGTGGCCCTTTTTATTGCGCCAAAATAGCGCTTAATTTATTTATAAATTGCTCAGCCGCTTCAGAGGAAGTGACTTTAAATGCGATACCATAATGAATGGGATGCGCACTTTTATAAATTCGCGTTGGAAAGCGTGTCATTTCACTGCTGTGAAAATAGTCTTTAACACGCGTAATACCTTCGATTGCATCAAAGTCAGCACTAAATACTTCAAAAATTGGTCTAATAACGATTTTAGCTTGGCCACTTTGCTCATGAACATAAAAAGCTTCTTTTGAGTTTGCAGGCATAAATTCGTTAATATTCTTAATTTTAAAATTACTGCGACAGCCCGCTTTAACCAGCTGTACACTAAGTTGTTCGGCAGAAAAAGACAAATGCGTCCCTTATCAATAGCGTTAATTATTAGTCACAGTACAGCAATCAGTGTAAAACCGTTACTCATTTATTACACACAAATGCCAGTTTGTTATGTTTATAATTTAAACGCGAAATTGATCCTTCACAAAAACGCCTTAAATCAAGCCATTGTGATACCACTTCAGGCTCTGTTAGGCTGCGCTTGTAAATTCGGTTATTAACCGCATATGCCAAAGTGTTTTGATCAATTAAAGCAAAATCTTGCACTGAGTCAGGTAACCTAAATAAGTCACTGACCTCTTCAGTTTGCGGCGCAAAGCGTGCAACCCAATGTTGATTATCTTTGTTATAACTAAATAAATAACTGTTTGTGTGTTTATCAAAAACTAACGTACGGCCAATATCAGCTGCAATTACTCGCGGTTTAGCGGCTGCAATACTCGTGTACTGCAAGGTATGTGGTTCACCTAAAATAAACATAATTAGGTCGTTTTCAGCACCCCATGCATGGTAGCCAACAGGTTCAATCCATTCAAAAATACGGCTTGCAGTTTGCTCATTAGCAAGCGGATATTGCCATAACTTTTGTTTGCCATCTTCTTCGACAACGATTGCTGAGAGAGCCTGCTGATTTGGCATTAAAGTTGGTGAATATTCACTAACAGCCGTATTGGTTATATTCACGCTAGTTTTTGTAGCAAAGTTATAAAACACAATATCTGTTTGTGACTGTCCAGTTTCAGCAATAACCTCATGGGTGTAATACAGCCCTGAATCAACTAAAAATGGCTGATTGTTGTAACTTTTATTATCGGTTATCCGAGAGACTTTCATACCGTAAGGAGTGTCAAAATCAGCAAGTAGTATTTCGCTTTTTGGCATCGCAGCATTTACGTGACTAGTAAAAAATGTCCCTGCGGCGACGAAAAGTAAAGACGAAATCAATTTCATAGGGTTCTCTCTTTTAATTTTTATATGCCATGATAGCGCTAATTAATCTGACAGTCACTTGACCTTACCATGCTCGACCTTTATAACTAGGGAGTGTTCGTTTTTTATCAGTTTCGACTGATTGATTTTATGCACGCTACACCAATCGTGTTAAGTTACTGACCATTCTGCCTGCGCGCTAGAATGTTTCAATATTTAAGTCGATTGGTATCAACAAATAACGAGAATAATTATGTCAGCTAAACACCCTATCATCGCAATTACAGGCTCATCTGGTGCTGGCACCACCACCACAACCAATGCCATTAAGCATATTTTTAGAAGCTTAGATATTGATGCAGCCTTTATTGAAGGAGATAGCTTTCATCGTTATACACGTCCAGAAATGGATAAAAAGGTCCGTGAAGCACAACAAGAAGGCAAGCATATTAGCTATTTTGGCCGAGAAGCTAACGATTTTGGTGCCCTTGAGGAGCTTTTTTATCATTATGGTGAAACAGGCCAAGGAAAAATAAGGCGCTACCTACATACCTTTGATGAAGCAGTTCCTTATAATCAATTGCCGGGGACTTTTACGCCTTGGCAAGACTTAGCACCCAATACCGATATGTTGTTTTATGAAGGTCTGCATGGCGGTGCTGTTGATGAAAATCATGATGTTGCCAAACATGTTGACCTGTTAATTGGCATGGTGCCAATTATCAACCTTGAGTGGATCCAAAAATTGATCCGCGATACCTCTGAACGAGGTCACTCGCGCGAAGCTGTCATGGGCTCAATTGTGCGCAGTATGGATGATTACATTAACCATATTACCCCTCAGTTTTCACGAACACATATAAACTTCCAACGGGTGCCAACGGTTGATACCTCTAACCCGTTCAGTGCAAAAGATATTCCTTCTCTTGATGAAAGTTTTGTTGTGATCCGTTTTCGAGGCATAGAAGACGTAGATTTCCCCTATTATTTGCGCATGATTGAAGGCAGTTTTATGTCACGCATAAACACGCTTGTTGTGCCGGGCGGTAAAATGGGCCTTGCAATGGAATTGGTCTTAACACCGTTGATCAAAGATATTATTTTGAAAAAGCGCGCACTTGAAAATTTAGCCCCAGTTGACTTGCCGATTTAACTCACTCGGGTACACTGCTGGCTCAACCGAAATAATGGAGTCGCCAGCTTGAAAAAAACATTACGTGTTATTGTCGGTTCAAAGAACCCTGTAAAAATTAACGCGGCTAAACATGTCTTTAGTCTTTATTTCCCAGAATATACCATTGAATGCAAAGGTGAGCATGCACCATCGGGTGTGCCTGATCAGCCACTAGGTGAAGATGAAACCCGTATCGGCGCTGAAAACCGTGTTAAGTATTGCCAAAACCACTTTGATGCCGACTTTTATGCCGCAATGGAGGGAGGCGCAGAACAATTTAGTTATGGCGCAGCAACCTTTGCCTTTGTGGTGATTGCAAACAAGCAGCAATTTAGCGTTGGCCGCAGTAGCAACCTACCTTTACCTCAACCTTTTTATGATGCCTTACTGGCCGGTAAAGAGCTGGGAGATGTAATGGATGATGCATTCAATACTGTTAATATCAAGCAGCAAGGTGGCGCTATTGGTTTATTGACCAATCACTTAGCGACACGCGAAAGTACTTATGTACAAGCGCTAACGCTTGCAATGGCACCATTTTTACACCCTACCCTGTTTAATCAGTAATTAGGATAACCATGAAGTATAGCCACGTATTATTCGATGCCGATGAAACACTATTTAGTTTTAATGCATTTGAAGGCCTCAGGGTAATGTTCGCCAATTATGGCGTAGAATTTACTGAGTCAGATTATCATCATTACCAAGCAACTAATAAACCGCTTTGGGTTGCTTATCAAAAGCACGAAATTACTGCCAGTGAGCTACAGATCACCCGCTTTACAGAGTGGGCTAATAGACTAGATGTGCCAGCAAAAACCTTAAATGATGGCTTTTTAGACGCTATGGCCTCTATTTGTGTGCCACTACCTGGTGCGGTTGAACTACTAACCAAATTAAAGCCACACGCCAAGTTAGGCATTATTACCAATGGCTTTGCTAAACTACAGCAAAAGCGTTTAGAGCATACAGGTTTACAGGAGATGTTCGATTGGCTGGTTATTTCAGAGTTAGTCGGTAAAGCCAAACCTGCTCCAGAAATTTTTCAACATACTTTCCAATTAATGGGTAATCCACCAAAAGAGCAGATTTTAATGGTGGGTGATACCGCTGCTAGCGATATTTTAGGCGGTCATAATGTTGGTATCGACACTTGCTGGTTGCAACATCCTGGGGTTGAGTTACCAGAAGATATTAAACCAACTTATCAAATCAATCAGTTGGTCGAGCTTGAAGCGATTCTAGGCTTATAAGCTAAAAAAAAATGACGCTTAAAGCGTCATTTTTTATAACTGTAATATGCTTGCGATTAAGCTGTCGCTACTTCTAAGCCTGGTGCTGGCATAGTCACTGGGGTATCGAATGTTGCCCATTCCCATGCTGACTCAGTCGCCATAATTTTACGAAGTAGTTTATTGTTTAAATCATGGCCTGATTTATAAGCCGTGATTTTGCCTAGAATGTTGTGGCCAGTCATAAACATGTCGCCCACACAGTCTAAGATTTTGTGTTTAACAAACTCATCGCTATAACGTAAGCCGTTTGGATTTAGTACTTTAAACTCATCCAATACAACTGCGTTATCCATGCTACCACCTAATGCTAGGTTGTTAGCGTGCATATACTCGATATCTTTCATAAAGCCGAAAGTACGTGCGCGGCTGATTTCTTCTGTGAAGCTTTGCGTCGTAATATCTAAACCGATACGTTGGCGGCTTTCATTGATTGCAGGGTGATCAAACGCAATTTCAAAATCGATGTGGAAACCATCGTATGGTTCGATCTCAGCCCATTTATCGCCTTCTTCAATACGTACTTTTTCTTTAATACGAATAAAGCGCTTAGCTGCATTTACTTCTTTAATGCCGCCTTTTTGTAACAAGTAGATGAATGGTAATGCACTACCATCCATAATAGGTACTTCTGAGCTGTCTAATTCAACAATTAGATTATCAATACCCATTGCCGCTACCGCCGCAATAAGGTGCTCAGTCGTTGATAAGCGAACGCCATCTTTGTTTGTTAAACAGGTACACAATTGCGTATCACCAACGGCTTCAGGTGTTGTTTCAAAATCAACAACCGGATCAAGGTCTACGCGACGAAATACAATCCCAGTATTTGCGCTCGCAGGTCGGAGAGTAATAGTGACCTTCTCACCTTTATGAAGTCCAATTCCTATGGCTTTGACTACTTCTGCAATCGTACGCTGTTTAATCATAGGTTCGCTCACTTATAGTTACAGTTAGACGGCAAATTGTATCATAAATACATTCAGCTGCCAATTTGTTTATTTATCGAACAAAATTACCAACAAAATCTGTCTTAGTCAGCTTGCTTTCTTAGGAAAGCAGGAATGTCGAAATAATCGCCACCTTCTGATTTATCAGACTTTTTGCTGATCTCAGTGCTGCTAGAAACTGAGCTGCTCGCTGTGCTTTGTTGTACTGGCTCTTGCTTTTCAGGTGCAGCAGACATGCTTACATCATCGCTGCTGCCTTGACTTGCAAAGCTTGGTACATACATGCTGCTAGTCGTTTGGTTCATTGAGCTATGTACATCAGAGCCTGATGCTTTCTTAAAGCCATTATCAACAATTCCAAACTGTGGACGACGATCGCCGCCTAAACCTGTTGCAACAACTGTTACGCGTAGTTCATCACTCATTTCAGGGTCAATTACCGCACCAACAACCACTGTTGCGTTTTCTGATGCAAGTGCCTTAACGTGATTACCTACAATTTCAAATTCTTCAATCGCAATATCCATACCTGCTGTGATATTAACCAGGATACCTTTAGCACCGGTTAAATCGACATCTTCAAGTAATGGGCTTGAAATAGCTGCTTCTGCCGCTTCTTGTGCACGGTCAGGACCAGACGCTGATGCAGTGCCCATCATCGCAGTACCCATCGCTGACATAACTGTACGTACGTCGGCGAAATCCACGTTGATCAGACCTGAACGTGTAATTAGCTCTGCAATACCTTGTACCGCACCAAATAAAACGTCGTTTGCTTTTGCGAAGGCATCTAATAGTGTAGTGCCTTTACCTAAAACTTTAAGCAATTTATTGTTCGGAATTGTAATAAGCGAGTCTACAATTTCTGACAACTCATTAATGCCTTGTTCAGCTGCTGCCGCACGTTTCTTACCTTCAAAGTCAAACGGACGAGTTACTACAGCAACCGTTAAAATACCTAACTCTTTAGCAATTTTAGCAACCACTGGTGCAGCACCGGTACCTGTACCACCGCCCATACCGGCAGCGATAAATACCATGTCAGCACCTTCAAGGCTGGCACGAATTGTCTCAGCGTCTTCTTCTGCTGAGTTTCGACCTACTTCAGGGTTCGCCCCCGCACCTAAGCCTGAGGTGATTTGTGTGCCTAGCTGTACAGTTACATCAGCCGACGAATTACGTAATGCTTGTGCATCCGTATTCGCAGCAATGAAACGTACGCCTTCAATTTGTTGTTTTACCATGTGCTCAACAGCGTTACCGCCGCCACCGCCCACGCCAATTACTTTAATGACAGCTTCTTCGCTGTGCTGTTCCATCATATCAAACATGTTTACTCTCCGACTTGAGTCTTAAAACTCACCTTGGAACCATTTAGTAATACGGTTCCACCAATTATTATCACCTTCCGCTTTCGACTTTTGTGCATTCATCGATTGCATTGTACGGCCGTATTGTAACAAACCAACCGCGGTCGCGTACGAAGGATCATCTACATAATCTGTCAAACCAACAATCCCGATTGGTTTGCCAATTCTGACCGGCATTTGGAAAATGTCTTCTGCCACTTCCATTGCGCCAGTCATTTTTGCTGTTCCGCCTGTAATGACGAGACCTGCAGCAATCTGGTCTTCTAAACCTGAGCGGCGTATTTCTTCCATCGCCAACTCAAATAATTCTCTAAAACGAGGTTCAACAACCTCAGATAAAGTATGACGCGACATGATTCGCGCTGGACGTCCACCTACACTTGGTACTTCAATAGTGTCTTCATTGCTTGCCATTTGGCTGCTTGCACATGCGTATTGTACTTTGAGTGACTCTGCATGTGATATAGGTGTTCTAAATATTTTTGCAATATCACCAGTCACTTGGTTACCAGCAACCGGAATAACAGCCGAATGACGCAGCGCACCATTGATATAAATAGTGATGTCCATTGTACCACCACCAATATCTAATACAGCGACACCTAACTCTTTTTCATCATCCGTTAGTACTGAGTAACATGATGCCAGAGCCGTAAAGATCAACTGATCGACTTCAAGGCCACAACGTTCAACACACTTTTCAATATTCTTTGCCATATCGTTCGAGCAAGTAATAATGTGTGCACGGGCTTCCATACGTACACCGCTCATACCTAATGGGTTTTTAATCCCCTCTTGCATGTCGATGCTGTATTCTTGTGGCAGAGCATGTAACATTTTGCGTTCAGCCGAAATAGGCACTGAACGCGCGATATGAATTACATTCTCGATGTCTTCATCAGTCACTTCAGTGTTATTGATTGCAACCACACCGCTTTCATTCTGACATTGAATATGTTTACCAGATATACCTAAGTAAACAGAGCTGATACGGCAATCAGCCATCAACTCCGCTTCGTCAATAGCACGACGAATCGATTCAGAAACAAGGTTAAGGTCGTTAACGCCGCCTTTATCCATACCATGCGATACTTGGCTGCCAACACCCACAATACTGAGTTTATTATCTGCGGTGATCTCACCAACGGTGGCTACTACTTTTGATGTGCCAACGTCTAATCCAATCACTAGGTTTCTTTCTGCTGACTTAGTCATGCCTTACTCTTATTTTCTAATTGCTCTTCTTGAAGTGGCTTCCAGCTCACTGCAAGACCGGTATCGTACCGTAAATCAACAACATCAATTTGTGCATCTGCACGTTGTTCCATGCGCGGATACACATCAATAAAACGCTGTACACGCTTTGCTTTTTCTTTACGACCTAAATTCAGGCGAATGCCGTTATCAAGCCATAACTGCCATGAAAAGCGCTCTGAAAGCGCTAAACTTGTCAGCTCTAAATTATTGACCTTAAGCATTTCTTGAAATTGACGAAATGCTGTCCAGGCTTCAATTTCACTTCCCTCTGGGCCATAAAGCTGAGGAAGTGTATCTGGTAGCTTATCGCTAGTTGCTTCAAACACCTCACCTGATTGATTTAAAAGCGCTCCACTATTCCAGTGCGCAACTGCTTGATGCTCTACTACGTATACTTGCAGAGTATCTGGCCATTGCTTTCTTACTGAAGCTGTCGCAACCCAAGGTAAACTTTGTACCAAGCGTTGCACATGTTTCACGTCTAATTCAAAAAAACTCGATAAATCCGCTTTTTTTATTGCGCCAATAATCGCTTTTTCATCTGTATATTTGGGTTGTCCTAATACCGATAAATGCTTTATTTGCGCATCTTTATTTTCAACTAACCAGTCAGACACACCTGTCGTGATTTTTACTAGACCAAAAACCACGACTAAAAAAAAGCTCACACCAAATATCAACGACCAATTAAGTTGTTGTTTTAACTGCTTTGCTTTTTCTAAAACCGGATGCATATTAAAGCGTTTGCTCCAAAATGCGAACCACTAATTGTTCAAAGCTAGCACCGTTTGCTTTTGCCGCCATAGGTACTAACGACTTTTCTGTCATTCCTGGCACAGTATTAACCTCTAATAAATAGAAGTTACCTTGCTGATCACGCATTGCATCAACACGACCCCAACCACTTGCACCGACTAAATCAAATGCTTTTAATGCCATATCTTGCAATAACTCAGTCTCTTGTACTGATAAATCAGCTGGGCAATGATACTGAGTTGTGTTCGATTGATACTTAGCTTGGTAGTCATAAAAACCATTTGGCGTGGTCATCTCAATAACAGGCTGAACATCTTGACCAAGTACCGCTACAGTAAATTCACGCCCAGTGATCCACTGCTCTACCAACACTTGACTATCAAACTTAAATGCAGCGTTTAAAGCGGCATCTAGTTGTTCTGCGCTGCTTGCTTCTGCCATACCAATGCTTGAGCCTTCATGTGACGGTTTTACCATCACTTTGCCAAATTCATTAATAATTGCTTGGCTATCAAATCCATTACGGCTATCAACAACAGTATATGGTGCAGTGCTCAGGCCCATTGCTTTAAACAAGTGCTTACAGCGAACTTTGTCCATCGCAAGCGCAGAGCCAAGAACGTCACTACCGGTATACGGAATACCCATAAATTCAAGTGCGCCCTGAATGGTGCCATCTTCACCACCACGACCATGAAGCGCAATAAACACGCGCTCTATATTTAAATCCTTTAATTGCCATAATGAGTTATCTTTTGGATCAAAAGCAATGGCGTCAACGCCAACGCTTTGCAAAGCGTTCAATACGGCTTGGCCTGATTTTAGCGAGACATCTCGTTCGGCAGATGTGCCACCAAAAAGTACCGCTACTTTGCCAAATTTGTCGCTTAACTGGCTCATATATTTACCTGCTTTAGTTGTTCAACTGACAAGTTGGTTGCTGCTAACTTTTTCACTAACTGGCCTATGTTACCTGCGCCTTGTGTTAAAACTAAATCATTATCTTGCAGGGTATCTGCAAGAACACCCGCAAGCTCAGAGCTGCTAGCGATATGTAATGGCTCTTTACCTCGTTGGCGTAAACTACGGCATAAACTCTTACTATCAGCTCCCACAATAGGCTCTTCGCCCGCTGAATACACATCTAACAGTAATAACTGATCAACGTCAGCCAGTACTTTGACAAACTCCTCGTATAAATCACGAGTACGGCTATAACGGTGAGGCTGATAAACCATCACTAAACGTTTATCTGGCCAACCCTCACGAACCGCTGCAATCGTTGCTGCTACTTCTGATGGATGGTGTCCATAGTCATCAACTAGCATCACGCTGCCACGCTCATTTTCAAAGGTACCGTAATGCTGAAAACGACGGCCTACCCCTTCAAACTTTGTTAACGCTTCTAAAATCGCGTGGTTAGCAATGTTTTGATCTTTTGCCACTGCAATCGCCGCTGTCGCGTTAAGTGCATTGTGCTTGCCAGGCATATTAAGCGTTACAGCTAAGCTTTCGCCTTGCTTATTTACTACGTTAAATGAACAAGTATTCGCAGTTTGACTAAAATCAAGCATGCGATAATCAGCTTCAGCCGATTCACCATAGGTAATAACAGGGCGTCCAAAACGCGGAATAAGCTCTGCCGCAACTTCAGAGTCAATACACACGACAGCTAAACCATAAAACGGTAAGTTATGAATGAAATCAACATAGGTGTCTTTCATTTTTTCTAAGCTGCCGCCGTAAGTATCCATGTGATCTTCTTCAATGTTTGTGATCACCGATACCATAGGCTGTAAATGTAAGAATGACGCATCACTCTCATCAGCTTCTGCAATTAAGAAATCGCTTTTACCGACCTTGGCATTACTACCAGCACTGTTTAACAAGCCACCAATAATAAAGGTTGGATCAAGACCGGCTTGAGCATAAATGCTGGCAATTAAACTGGTTGTTGTGGTTTTACCATGGGTGCCGGCCACTGCGATACCGTGGCGAAAACGCATTAATTCAGCAAGCATTTCTGCGCGGCGAACAATAGGAATTCGCGCCGCTTTAGCTGCTTTAATCTCAGGGTTTTGCTCATTAATAGCACTTGATACCACCACAACACTGGCATCTTTTACGTTGTTTTCGTCATGACCAATAAATACTTCTGCACCCACTTGAATTAAGCGTTCAGTCATCGCACTGTGCGCAATGTCAGAACCCGTGATGCGGTAGCCTTCAAAAGCAAGTACTTCGGCAATTCCACCCATGCCTGCACCACCAATACCAACAAAGTGGATGGTGTCGATACGACGCATCGCAGGACGAGTGTTGTTTTCTTTCTTCGTGCTTTCTTTCACTACTAATCTCTTCTATCTGCTAGTTGCTCACAGCGTTTGGCAACATTGGCTGTGGCATCTAAAATAGCAAGCTGTTTTGCTTTACTTGCCATTGTTGAAATTTTCTCTGGTGCGTTTATATACGGTGTTAATAATTCAACGACCGCTGTTTTATTAAACTCACTTTGCTGCATAATCAGCGCGGCTTGCTCAGTCACTAAATACTTTGCATTGGCCGTTTGATGGTCATCCACTGCATGTGGAAAAGGCACAAATAACGCCATTCGACCCGCTGCGGCAATCTCACTAACCGTTAGCGCACCAGCGCGGCAAATTACCAAATCGGCCCACTGATATGCACTATCCATATCATCAATGAATTCAGCAACTTTGCTATTTTCAGCTAGTCCTAACTGTTGATAGCTGGCAGTCACATTCGGTTCATTATTTTTACCCGTTTGGTGCCATATATTAAGCGTTGTTAGCGCTGAAAGTTCACTGAATACAGCAGGTAAAGTCTCATTGAGTACCTGCGCGCCCAACGAACCACCCACCACAAGCACATTAATCGGCGTAGTCGTCTGTTTAGGTGTAACATTTGCAACACTTGCTCTGACCGGATTACCTACCACTTCACAGTGTTCTTTTGCAAAAGCAGATGGAAAAGCGGCAAGCACTTTATTGGCAAACTTTGCTAACCAGCGGTTACTCATGCCTGCAACTGCATTCTGCTCATGAATAACCAAAGGAATGCCTAAGCTTTTAGCTGCAATTCCAGTAGGTCCGGTCACATAACCACCCATAGCAAGCACCACATCAGGCTTTTGTGCTTTTAAAATTTTACGCGCTTGAAAAATAGCATTAATCACCATAAACGGGGCTTTAATCAAGCGTTTAATACCGTTACCACGAACCCCTTTGACATTAATGAAGTCAATATCAATGTGGTGCTTAGGTACCACTGTCGCTTCCATTCTGTCAGGCGTGCCAATCCAGCTGACCTGCCAGCCTTGCTGCTTTAAAAAATCAGCGACGGCAATACCCGGAAAAATATGTCCGCCAGTACCGCCTGCAACAACAAGTAACTTTTTACTCATCTTTTACCTCCACGTGAGGTTGCCTGCTTAGTCGCCATTTTTGTTTCAAAATCGATCCGCAAAAGTACACCTGTTGCTATGGTCATAATTAATAAACTAGAACCACCGTAAGAAATAAACGGTAATGTTAAGCCTTTTGTAGGTAATATTCCGGCACTTGCGCCAACATTAACCATGGTTTGAAACGCAAACCAGATGCCTATTGCAAAGGCAAAATAGCCTTCGTACTCTTTGCCACACTTCAAGGCTTTTTGACCAATTAGCAAGGCTCTAAATACGAATACACCTAGTACTATCAAAATGCTCAGTACACCAAAAAAGCCAAGCTCTTCACCAATTACGGCAAAGATGAAGTCATTATGCGCCTCTGGTAGATATTGAAGTTTTTGTACGCTATTCCCCAAGCCTTGGCCAAACCAACCGCCTTGACTGTAGGCCATTAGTGATTGTACTAACTGATACCCTTTACCAAACGGATCTTCCCATGGCTCTAAAAAGCCAGTTACACGGGCCATACGGTATGGTTCAGCGATAATTAGCACCACAATGGCTGCAATGCCCGTTAAGATCAGTCCAAAAAACTGCCATAACTTAGCACCGGCTAAAAATAATAAACCGACAGTGGTTACAAAAAGTACAACAACAGTACCTAAATCTGGTTGCATTAAAATAAGCAATGCATAAACACCAAAGACAACGAGTGGCTTAAAAAAGCCTTTTAGGTTTTCTTGTACTTCTTCGCGCTTACGAACTAAATAGCCGGCAATATAACTAAAAAAGAACAACTTAGCGGCTTCTGCCACCTGAAAACCTACAGGGCCTATGGGGATCCAACGTTTAGCACCGTTCACTTCGCGGCCAACAATAAGTACCAACACCAGTAAACCTAAACCCAATAACAATAAATAGGCATTACTGCGTTTCCACCAGTCCATAGGCACACTTGTGGCAATCCAAAATAGAAAAAAGCCCATGATTAAAAACATGCTATGGCGAATAATAATGTGATACGGATTATCAAATAATCGTTCTGCGGTTGGCATTGAAGCACTTGTAACCATCACAAAACCAACACCTATCAACATCAACATACAATACAACAACGGCACATCATAAAGCTGTGGCGATTGCTTAGGGGTTAATGCTTCACGAATGTCGGCAAATGCGATCATATTGCCTCCGCCAATACGCACTGCGCAAAGTCATCACCACGTTGCATATAGTTGTTATACATATCAATGCTGGCACACGCAGGAGCAAGCAATACGATGTCACCGCTACTACTTAACTGCTTTGCCAATTGCACAGCTTCATGCATATTCGTGGTTAAATGGCCCTTTTCAGTTAATGACACCAATGCTTTAGCATCTTTACCAAAACAAATAAGAGCTTTCACTTTGTCATTCAAATAGGGTTTCAAGGCATCTAAATCAGCCCCTTTTGCATCACCGCCAGCAATCACAACTAATTGCTTTGCTTGATCAGCTAAGCTTTCAATAGCAGCGATGGTTGCGCCAACGTTGGTCGCTTTTGAATCATTAAAGTATTTCACTTCATTAATTTCAGCGACAAACTGACAACGGTGTGCAAGCCCAGTAAACGTACTAAACGCTTGCTGATAATGCTCTGTAGAAATGCTAAACGGGCTTAGTAGCGCCATAACTGCTAGTGCATTTTGTTGATTGTGTGAGCCAACAACTTTCAAACAGCTTGCAGGTAACACAGGTTTACCTTGTGCTGCAAAGTACGTCTCACCTTGATGCTCTACTAAGGCAAAGTCTGCATTTGCAAGTGCAAAGCTTACTTGTGGTTGCTTTGCTGTATGGGTTGCCACATCAATGGCATTCACAACAGCAAGCTCTGAGCCGTTATAAATACTTTGCTTTGAGTCAATGTATGCTTGGTAACTTGGGTAGCGATCAAGGTGATCTTCGCTAACATTCAATACACAGGCACTTTTCGCTTTTAAGCTGTGCGTGGTATCAAGCTGAAAACTCGATAGCTCAAGTACATAAACGTCGTAATCTTGCGACAATAAATCAAGTACTGCTGTGCCAATATTACCGCCAAGCCCTACTTTATAACCAGCGGCTTTCAGTACTTCAAACGCCAAGGTAACCACTGTCGACTTACCATTAGAGCCTGTTACCGCAACAATTGGTTTATCGGTTAAACGGGCAAAAAGCTCAACGTCACCAATCACTTCAACGCCCGCAGCAATGGCGTTTGCAACAGCCGGTGTAGCAAGGCTTAGACCTGGGCTGATGATAATAATGTCATTGCTGGCTAAGTCTGCCTGTTCTAAATCACCAAAAAACGTAGTTAACTCGCTGGCATGCTCGTTTAGCCAATCCGCACCCGGAGGCGCCATGCGGCTATCAACAACTATTGGTTTAATATTCTGAGACAATAAAAAACGCACAATGCCCAGACCGGTTACACCGAGTCCGAGCACTGAGATTTGTTTGTTTTTTATCTCGTTAATAACTGTCATTTACCTGATCTTTAATGTCGCAAGGCCAGCTAGAACTAGCACGATTGAAATAATCCAAAAGCGCACAATTACGCGCGGCTCCGGCCAACCCTTTAATTCATAATGATGGTGAATAGGCGCCATTCTAAAAATACGTTGACCACGTAATTTATAAGAGCCTACTTGTAAAATCACCGATAATGCTTCCATTACAAACACACCACCCATGATGATAAGTACCAGTTCTTGACGGACAAGCACCGCAATAATACCCAGTGCACCACCGAGTGCTAATGAGCCTACATCACCCATAAATACCTGTGCTGGGTAAGTGTTGAACCACAAGAAACCCAGTCCTGCGCCAACTATGGCAGTACATACAACCACAAGTTCGCTTGCTAATGGCAAATGCGGAATATGTAAGTAGCTTGAGAAGTTAACGTTACCGGTTAAGTAAGCAATAATAGCAAGCGCCGCAGCAACCAAAATGGTTGGCACAATTGCTAAACCATCAAGACCATCCGTTAGGTTTACCGCATTCGAAGTACCTACAATTACAAAATAGGTCATCACGATATAAAACAGCCCAAGCTGTGGTAACACATCTTTAAAAAACGGCACAACTAACGAGGTTTCACTGCCTTGTTGCGAAGTAAAATAAAGCGCACTGGCAACCACTAATGCAATCACTGATTGCCAAAAGTATTTCCACTTCGCAATTAGGCCTTTAGGGTCTTTGCGGATCACTTTACGGTAGTCATCAATAAAGCCAACTACACCTAATGACCCCACCACAAATAAGGTTGCCCATACATATTTGTTTGAAAGGTCAGCCCACAGTAATGTACTGGTAAAAATCGCCCCTAAAATCAAAATGCCACCCATGGTAGGCGTGCCTTTTTTAGATAGGTGAGATTCGGGGCCGTCGTGACGTACCACCTGACCAATTTGCATTTTTTGTAGGCCACGAATAAGCTTAGGACCAAAATAAAGAGAGATAAGCAGCGCAGTTAAAATACCTAAAATCGCACGCAGCGTAAGGTAAGAAAAAACATTAAAGCCACTATAATATTGTGTTAAATACTCTGCCAGCCAAACTAACATGACGATACTCCATTGTTGCCATCTTGCTGGCTATTAACTAAATCTGCTACCACTAGTTCCATACGAGAACTGCGCGATCCTTTTACTACAAGGGTGGTCTTTTGCTGAGATTCAGTAAGCACACTTTGTAATTGTTGTAATAGTTGTTCACGGTTCGAGAAGTGACGATTGGGTTTTTCAAATACATCACTGGCCGACTTGCTTAATACGCCTAAGCTGTATAGCTCATCAATGCCTTTTTGTTTTGCATATTCGCCTACTTGCTGATGATAAAAGCGGGCTTCTTCGCCAAGTTCGCCCATATCACCTAACGCAAAAATTCGACGTCCCGGCATGTCGCTTAATAAATCAATCGCCGCTTTTACTGACTGCACATTGGCATTATAAGTATCATCAATTACGGTTAGAGTGTCTGATACTTTAAGTACATTGACACGACCTTTGACTTCTCCCATGCCAGCCAATGCCTTAGCAACACTTTCTAGGCTTACACCCAGCTCAGTGGTTAATGCTGTCGCTATTAATGCATTAGCAATATTATGTTTGCCCGGTAATGCGAGAGTAACAGGAACTTTTTGCTGTTTACTGCAAAGCACAAAAGACGCACGCGCTTGCTCGTCAAGCACCACATCTTCTGCCCAGTAATCTAGTTTTTGCTGAGTAGAAAAAAGTTTTACATTGCGATCAGTTAGTTTTTCGAGCCAGTAATCTGCAAAATCACTATCGCTGTTAACGATTGCAACACCGTCAGGTTTTAGGCCGTCGTAGATTTCGCCTTTTGCAGTAGCCACACCTTGTAATGATCCAAATCCCTCCAAATGAGATTCAGCCACATTACAAACCACAGCAACATCAGGTTTAGTCATCGCGACTGTGTAAGCTATTTCACCAATGTGATTGGCGCCTAATTCAATTACCGCGTATTGATGCTGTGGCTCAAGGCGTAACAAGGTCAGAGGTACACCAATGTCATTATTAAAGTTGCCTTTGGTTGCCAGTACTTCACCATGACCTGATAAAATCGCCGCGCACATTTCTTTTACAGTGGTTTTACCCACACTACCTGTAATTGCGATTGTTTTTGGTGCAACCTGTGACATCACAGCTGCGCCAATTTGGCCTAGCGCTATACGTGTGTCACTCACCACAAACTGCACAATATCAACATTAACAGGACGCGCTACAATAGCTGCAATCGCCCCTTTCTCTTTTGCTTGCGCAACAAATTTATGACCATCAAAGTTAGGCCCTTGTAGCGCTAAAAACACTTCACCCTCGCACAGAGTACGGGTGTCGGTGTTAATATTTTTTACCGTTTGATTACCACCTTGGTAATCAGTTGCTAGAACTTTTGCTAGCCAATCAAAATCCATAGGGATCATAACTGCGCCCCTTGCGATTTTTCTTTTAATTGTTGTTGTACATATTGGCGATCGCAGAAGTCGATTCGTGTATCGCCAATAATTTGATAATCTTCATGGCCTTTACCGGCAATTAAAACCACATCATCAGCACCGGCCTGCTCTATTGCATAACTAATTGCTTTAGCGCGATCAGCTTCACAATGGGCTTTTTCAGCATGCTCAAGACCTGCCACCACATCAGCAATAATGGCATTAGGGTCTTCACTGCGCGGATTATCGCTAGTAATAATAATACGGTCTGCGTTGCCTTCAGCAGCTTTTGCCATCATTGGCCGCTTGCCTTTATCACGGTCACCACCACAGCCAAACACACAGCTTACGCCTCCAGGTACATGCTTTTGTAAAGCCTGTAATGCTAAAGCCAACGCATCGGGTGTATGCGCGTAATCAACAATACAGGTTGGCTGCCCTGGTACGCTAAACGCTTGCATACGACCAGCCACTGGTTGCAGTGTTTTGCAGGCAGCAACTAACTGTGCCAGCGGATACCCCATACCAAGTAGAGTGGCCATCGCCGCAGCCAGATTATACAAGTTAAACTCACCAAATAATGCAGACTGCACCTGTGCTTGACCCCAGCTTGTTTCGAATGTTGCCGAAATCCCGGTGTTGCTATAAACAACATCGCTAAAGTAAACATAGCGCGCACCTTCTGGTGCTAAGTTTTTATGGCCGTAGCAAATTAAGTTGTTAAAGTCGTATTTTTCTAACCACTGCTCAACTTGTGTATCATCTTGATTGAGAACCACAATCTCAGGATTGTGATCACGCATCAACATCAGCTTTGCATCACCATAGGCATCCATAGTGCCATGATAATCTAAATGGTCGCGAGATAAATTAGTAAAAACGGCTGCTTTAAACTGACAATGGTCAACACGCTGTTGCACAAGGCCATGTGATGAAACTTCCATTGCAACAACATCGGTGTGCTGTTCATGTAATTCAAACAAAATTCGCTGCAAATCAACACTTGATGGTGTGGTATTAACTAATGGAGTTAATTGCTCTGGATGCCCATAGCCAAGCGTCCCCACGACCGCTGCTGATTTATGACATTGCTGTGCTAAATGCGCGATCATCGCAGTTGTGGTTGATTTACCATTTGTTCCAGTAACGCCAACCAGATCTAATTGTTTTGATGGCTGATGATAAAACGCAGCAGCTAAAGCAGGTAGTTTCTTCGCTAGGTCTGTGACCAAGTAAAGCGATTCAAAATCACTTTCAAATTCGCATAACCTATCAGCAATAATTGCTACAGCGCCATTTTCTATGGCTTTATCTATAAATTGTCCGCCATCAAGTTGATGGCCTTTAACAGCTACAAAAACATCGCCTGTTTTTACGTCTCGGCTATCAAGACGTAGTTGATTAACCAGCAAACTAGTGGCCTCAACTTCAATTTGACTCAGAATTGGTTTTAAATCACGCATCGTTATCTTTGCCTTCTACGTACGCAACCGCATCTTTATCCGGTGCGACGTTTAAAATTCTTAAGGCATTGGAGACAATCTCTGCAAATGCAGGGCCTGCCGTCGCACCGCCATAATAAACATCTCCACCCGGCTCATTGATCAATACTACTACCGCTAAACGTGGATTGCTTGCCGGTGCAACACCAGCAAAGTAGCCGACATACTCATCACCATAACCACCTACAGCGGCTTTTTTAGAGGTACCTGTTTTGCCAGCTGCGCGATAACCATCGACGTGAACTTTTTGTGCCGTGCCGCCTTTTTCGAACACGCTTTCCATCATATGGACGACGGCTTCAACATCTTTTTGCTGAAAAATGCGCTCACCTTCAGGCACTGACTCTTGCTTAAGTACAGTAAGAGGACGCATCACGCCACCAGAACCTAACATGGCATAAAAACGTGCCATTTGTGCGGTGCTCACAGCTAAGTTATAGCCAAATGATAATGCTGCTATTTCATGATCTGACCAACGACGATTAGGGTAAAACAAGCCGCTACTTTCACCGACCATGCCTGTTCCACTATCACTACCAAATCCGACTTTTTGATAAAGCCCGACAAAATAGTCTTTTGGTAAGTCTTGGCTAACTTTAGTCACACCCATGTTACTTGAGTATTTTAAGATTTCTCTTAATGTCATTTCACCATGGTTACGCGTATCTTGGACAAGGCTGCCACCAACACGCATCCAGCCAGGGTAAGTATCAACAATTGAATCCGGTTGAATTGAGCCGTAGTCTAAACCAGCTAAAATGGCTAGCGGCTTAACAGTTGAGCCTGGCTCAAACAAATCAGTAATTGCTCGATTTCGACGCTTATGTGGAGCAGCATCATTAAGGTTATTAGGATTAAACGACGGGCTATTTACCATAGCCAATACTTCGCCTGTTTTTACATCCACGACCATAGCTGAGCCCGAGGTCGCTTTATATGTCAGCACAGCCGATTTTATCGCCTTGTAGGCAATCGCTTGAATACGTTGATCGATACTTAAATGGATATTTTCTGGTTCAACACGTTCACGCTCATCAAGCACTTCGACCTCTCGGCCTTGAGCGTCTTTACGGATTGTTCTTTGTCCTTCAACACCGGTTAACGATTTTTCGTATAATTTTTCAATACCTTCGATACCATGACCATCGATATTTGTGAAACCAATCACATGTGCAGTCACTTCTCCTGCCGGATAGTAACGTTTAGACTCATCCAGCAGATGGATACCCGGTAAACGTAAATCACCAATATAGTTTGCAACTGCAGGTGTTACTTGACGTTTTAAATAAACAAAACGGCGTTTTGGATTATCACGAAGACGTGAGTTGATTTTACTTGGTTCAATGCGTAATACATCCGCAAGCTCACGCCAACGAATGTCATTGTTATAATAAGTAGCGATGCGCTTGTTTAGTTCAGCCGTATTTTCAGCAAGTGCATTTTGATCTTCACCATTCTTACGCGCTTGACGCAGCACCTTGCTCGTTAATGATTTATGCAGTGCCTTGGGATCAGCATACACACTTACAACAGGCACACTCACCGCAAGCTCTTTGCCGTTACGGTCAAAGATCATTCCGCGCTGTACATGTTGTTTTTCAACGCGAACGGTACGTTTATCGCTTTCAGAACGTGCTTTATCGGGCTCAATAACCTGCAAAAATGCGGCACGTGCAACCAGTGTCATAAAGACTAAAAGCAGCACAGAGCACACAAGCATAAAGCGCCATGTGATCAAGGTATTAGTTGGCTTTTTCCCTCTGCTTCTCATTGCAGTACTACCACCTGTTCGTCTTGGCTAGTCGGCCGTTTCATTTCTAATTGCATGGTCGCGATTTCTTCAATGCGCGCATGCTGCGAATAAAACTCTTCTTCTACAAGCAAGTAACGCCACTCGAGATCGAGCTCATCACGTTCTTGCAATAACTCATCTTGTGTTATCAACTGCTGACGCGCTAAATGCGTCACCTGCACAACACTTAAACTTGACGCGAGAATCACAACCAACAAGGCTAAGGTCAGCTTATTAGCAGCAAGACCTTTAAACACTTCAACAAATAAATTAGGTTGGCGATTCGTCGCTTTTGCTTTCATTACAACCTCTTAGCAACCCTTAACACAGAACTGCGTGAACGAGGATTTGCATCAATTTCCGCCTTACTTGGCTTAATGGCTTTACCCACTGCCTTTAACGTCAGGTTTTTATTTATTTGTGCATCAGTTAAAGGCAGACCTCTGGGTATCGCCTCTCCCTTACTCTGTTTTTTAATAAACTGCTTAACAATGCGATCTTCTAACGAGTGAAACGAAATAACCACTAATCGACCACCGGGCTTAAGCACTTCAACAGCAGCTTGTAGTGCCGTTTGAATTTCTTCTAACTCGCTGTTGATATAAATTCGGATCGCTTGGAATGTACGTGTTGCTGGATGTTTATATTTATCTTTTACTGGTACAGCTTCATCAACTAAATCAGCAAGCTGCTTTGTACTAGTGATTGGAGTATGCTCTCGGGTCTCAATGATTTTATGAGCGATACGGCGGCCAAACTTTTCTTCACCATAGGTTTTAATGACATGAGTGATATCTTCAAGTTCAGCTTCAGCTAGCCATTGTGCTGCACTGCGGCCGCTAGTTGGGTCCATACGCATATCTAGCGGGCCATCTTTCATGAAGCTAAAGCCGCGCTCAGCATCATCTAGCTGCGGTGATGACACGCCAATATCTAATAAAATTCCGTCTACTTTGCCAATTAAATCATTGTCTTCAGCGACTGTTTTAAGGTTGGAAAAACGGGTATGGGCAATCGAAAAACGTGCATCATCTGCAAACTTTTCAGCAGCTTTAATAGCTTGTGGATCTTGGTCAATTGCTTGTAAACGACCATGCTCGTTTAAGCGCGCAAGAATTTGTCCTGAATGTCCGCCGCGACCAAACGTGCCATCCATATAAATGCCTTCGGGTTTAATATCCAAAGCGTCTATGGTTTCGTCCATCAGTACAGAGACATGTTCAAATTGCGCTGTCATTAGCTATTTTTTGCCTTTTTATTATTGTGGTTAGAGCGAGAAGTTATCGAATTCGGGATTTGCCTCAAACTCACCTAAGCGTTCAATTTCAGTATCTTGGCGCATTTGTTCATGCCAACGATCTTCATCCCAAATTTCAAACTTATTCATCAAGCCAACCAACATGATTTTTTTTCCAAGTTCCGCGTGAGCTCGTAAAGAAGGAGCAAGCAAAATCCGGCCATTTTTATCTAGTTGATACTCTGTAGCATTGCCAAGCAACATACGTTGCATTCGGCGTGCTCGTGGATTCATGTTAGAGATCTTTAATAATCGTTCTTCAATTTCTAGCCATTCAGCTAGTGGGTATAACCACAAACAAGGCTCATTCAGTGCGACTGTGCAAATAACCGTCCCCTGATCTTCAGACAAGATCGCGTATCGGTACTTGGTTGGTACCGCAAAGCGTCCTTTATCATCCAAACTCAGCGAGCTTGCACCCCTAAACATAATTAGCCTTAAAATAGGTTATAAATTGTTAATGATTATTTCCGATCCAATTTGATCCACTAAAAACCACTTTTTACCACAGTGCTCCAGTTTAGGGCTTGACAAGGCTTTTTGTCAAGTAAGCTGATCATCATAATAGGCTTCTAAAGCCAGAAAAAATAAGGCTTCAAGCAAAGCCACTGAATTACGTGGGAAAAAGTGGAAAACAAATAAAAAAATTTTTTTTACTATTTTATTGGCAACGAATTGGGGAAAAATGATTAATGAATAACCAATGAATAGTTACAAATGAATCGTACATCTTTCCTAGCCTGTAATTTTTACTTAACTACTGTGCAATAGTTACTAGAAATTATGTTGATCTCAGAGTCTAAAAATATAACACCCTGAAATTAAATGATTTAATAATTGGTATAAAGGTTGCGAGTTATTGAATACCATTAATGGCAATTTTTAAGGAATGATCATGGCTACAGCAACGTCGAAATCGAATTCAAGTACTGCAAACAGCAAAACAAATCCGAAACCAACTGAAGTAGAGGCGCCATTTACGGAAAAAGCAACTGAGGCAGCTCATCATGCAGTTGACGCGCTGTCAACTCGTGCTGCATCAGCTGAGCATTCAGTTCGTGAAGGCGCATCAAATTCAGCACAAACTATTTCAGAGAAACAAGCTCAAGCTCGCGAGAAACTAGGTGAGTACAGTAGCAAAACACGTCAGCTTGCCTCTGAGAATCCGCTTGCAACAGCAGGTATTGCGTTTGCTGCAGGTATGTTAGTTAGCGCACTTATTCGCCGTAAATAACATGCCGCACTCTCAACATTCACAAGAGAAGTCGCAAGCAGCCACTGATCAGCCTTTGCATGCTGATCAGTGGCAAGATCACCTTGCCAAGTTGTCGCAATATGCTGAACAACTTTACGTAGACTACCGTACCCAAGCAGGGTTATGTAAACAGGTAGCTGCAGCTGAGTGGCGATTATCGACACGCTCTTTGGCATTAACTATCATCATGCTGGTCTGCTTTGCAGGTGGTTTAGTTTTACTTTGGGCTGGTTTGTTAGCCACAATAGGGATTGCCATATTCAGTTTAAGTGGATCAGTCGCTCTTTGCGCTTTATCGCTGATCGTTTTGCAACTGCTTTGTTTGTTTTGGCTTTGGAAAAATATTGGCTATATCAGTAGTAAAATTGGTTTTGATCGAACGGTTAAAAGTGCCCGCCAATTATTCAACATTGATAAGGAAAAATAATGTTAATTAACTACTTTATTCGCGAACCACTGAAAAAAGTCACTGATCTTAGTCATAGTATGGACATGCAAGATGAACTTAAACGTCAGCATCACCAAGCATTCAACTATCGTTTAAAACGATTCGCCGTCACTAAAGTCGGCCTTGCTAGCGCCTTCACCGCAGGGATGGGTTATCAAGCTTTACAAAGCAATGACCAATCTAAAAGCAAATTAAAACAAGTTAGTCAGTTTAGTTGGCTTCTTAGATTATTATGATCTTTATCAGTAAAATCAGAGTTTTTACTTCTCATTAAGTCGCAATTTCACTACCTTAAAGTATCAGAAATTAATTTCGGAAATTATTAGTGAAAAAACGGATAGTATTAACAGGCGGCCCCGGAGGTGGTAAAACTACAGCCATCGATTTACTAAGACGCGAGTTTTCAAAACAAATTGTTGTCGTTCCTGAATCTGCCACCATGTTATTTGGCGGAGGAATTGAGCGTAGCACCGAACCTCACCTTATCAAGGCTCACCAACAGGCTATTTATAACCTACAAAAACACTTAGAGCATATTCAGCGAACCATGCATCCAGATCGTTTAATGCTTTGCGATCGTGGTAGCTTAGATGGACTAGCCTATTGGCCTGGTGAGCAAGATGAATTTTTTCAATGCTTGAATACCAACCTACAAACCGAACTTAACCAATATGATGCAGTGATCTTTTTTGAAACTGCAGCTAAATCTGGACAAAGTATTCATTCTAATAACCCAGTAAGAAATGAGTCTGACCAACAAGCCATATTACTTGATGACAAACTACAAGCTGTTTGGTCTCAACACCCTAATTTTAATTTAGTGAAAAGCTCAGAATCATTTATTCAGAAGGTAATGTTTGGCATCGACACCATCCGCAAGGTGATGGATAGTTATAACTAACAGCTTAATCAAGTCATTAAACTGTTAGTTATCAATGTCTATTAACCACGGTTATGTGGTCGAGCGTAGTCTATATCAGGCCCTTTTGGCACGACTTGAGTTGGATTGATCATAGTATGACTGAAATAGTAATGACGTTTAATATGGTAAAAATCAACCGTCTTACTTACCTCTTCAACTTGATACAACTCACGCAGATAGTTACTGATTGCCGGATAACTCTCGATAGTACGTAAGTTACACTTAAAATGACTAACATAAACGCTATCAAAGCGGATTAAAGTGGTAAATAAACGCCAATCAGCTTCTGTGAGTGTATCGCCTACTAAATAACGGTTTTCTGTTAAACGTTGTTCAATTTTATCAAGCGCTGCAAATAGATCATCAAAGGCTTCTGTATAAGCTTCTTGTGTTGTCGCAAAGCCTGCACGGTATACACCGTTGTTGATGTTGTGATAGACAAACTCATTAATTTCGTCTATTTCAGCATGTAATGCTGTAGGATAAAAGTCGCGCTCATTACCTGTGAGTGCATTAAACGCGCTATTGAACATTCTGATAATTTCAGCAGATTCATTGCTAACAATACGCTGCGTTTTTTTATCCCAAAGCACAGGCACCGTAACACGGCCTGAATAATCAGCTTTATTACGCGTGTAAATTTGATGCATAAAGTCGCTATTGAAAAGAGCATCACCGGTGCTGTGATTATCTTTATCAAACGTCCAACCATGCTCTAGCATGTCAGGGCTTACAACCGACACGCTGATATAATCTTCTAACCCCTTTAAGTGGCGAAATATCAAGGTGCGATGAGCCCAAGGACAGGCTAAAGAGACATAAAGGTGATAGCGATCTTTTTCAGCTTTAAAGCCTGCATCACCACTTGGACCTGCGCTACCATCAGCGGTAACCCAGTTTCGTAACTGGGCCGCCTCACGTTTAAATTCACCTTGGTTGTTATCGGTGTCGTACCATTTATCTTGCCATTGACCGTTTACAAGTAATCCCACAATAACCTCCTATAGTGTGCCAAATTTTCCTAACTGATAATCTCGAACCGCTTGCTGTAACTCAGCTTGGGTAGTCATCACAAACGGACCCATGTGCGCGATTGGCTGATTGAGTGGTTCTCCAGCAAGGATTAAAACTCCAGCCCCTGTTTGTGAGTTAAATTCAATGTCACTACCAGGCTCAAGAATGAGTAAGCTACCCGCTTTTACAGGACCACCTTGCTCTGTGTGTATTTCACCAGTATGAACATAAAGCATCACTTTGGTTTGCGCTAAAGGCGCATGGTTAAATACAGTTCCTGCAGGTAAGGTCACATCAGCCAGCATGCCATTAGCTGCAAGATCTTGAAGGCTTGATACCTGCTCTTCACCGGCAAACTGCCAGCTTCCAGCTAATGCTTTAAGCTCAACGCCCTGTTCATTTCGTGTCGTCGGCGCAGGCGCTTCAGTGGTATCTTGGTAACGTGGTGCTCTGAGCTTCTCAGCACTGGGCATATTTAGCCAAATCTGAAAACCATGCATGCCTTCTTTGGCATCTGCTAACGGCATTTCACTGTGGATCACACCAAAGCCGGTACTCATCCACTGCACGTCACCAGCACGAATCGCTTTTTTGTTGCCCATTTGATCTTGGTGCTCAAAACCACCTTTAATAATATATGTAAAGGTTTCGATACCACGGTGAGGATGCGCAGGAAAACCGCCCATAAAATCACTGTGATCATCTGATTTAAGCTCGTCGATCATTAAAAAAGGGTCTAAATACTTACCGTCAAAGCCGGGAATGCGGCTGATGTTTACACCATCACCATCTTGTGTAGCATGGCTATTTAATTGTTGAATCACTTTCATAACTTTACTCCCGTAAATTGTATGAAATGATTGTAGGCGCTAATTTAACTAACAACCATAAGTAAAATTAGTGTCAATCGTTCTATAAAAAAGAATGTTTAGCTGTTCGTTTCTATTTCACGTTATTAAACTTGCTCATCATTTAGATTAGGTAAAGTTAAATAAAAAGTAGTACCTAGCTGTTCACTGGATTCGAAAGTAATTGTTCCTTTTAGCTTTTGGGTCACTAGGTTCATGACTGCGTAAAGACCTAAACCAGTATTTTTTTGCACGCGTTTAGTCGTAAAAAAAGGGTCAAAAATTTTATCTTGAATATCTTCAGCAATGCCACTGCCATTATCTTTTACAGTAATAAGCACTGCTGATCCTTCGCTTTTAGCTGAGACCTCTATTCGAGGCTCGTCAAAGTCTCCATCAAAGGCATGAAAAATTGCATTTGATAATAAATTAGTCATGACTTGGCAAAGCGTCCCCGGAAAGCTCTGTACTTGCAGGCCTTCAGGAATAGCAGAAACCACCTCTATGTTTTTGTGTTTAGACTCGCTCTTTAAAGACTTAACAATATCATTTAAATGGTCATCTAATTTAATAACTCTTAGTTCATCACAATGCTGATCGGCAGCTATTTGTTTAAAGCTTGTGATCAACTCAGCTAAACGATCTAAGTTTGAATGAAGTAATAAGCTAATTTCTTCAGAGGTATGTACGTATTTTTCGAGTGACCCCTTACTTACCCGTTTGTCAGCTAACACTTTTCCCATTCTCTTATTTTCATCTTCAAGGTAACTAACAGCGGTAATACAAATTCCGACTGGTGTATTTACCTCATGTGCGACCCCCACAACAAGTCGACCTAAAGCGGCTGTTTTTTCAGCTTCCATCAAGTACTTCTGAGTTTTTGCCATCAAATCCATGGATTCTTCGAGCTGTAGATTTTTCTCTGTTAAGGAAGCTGTTTTTTCTGCTACTTCAGCTTCAAGTGAGGAGACATATAAATAATTAAGTGATTTTCGAAGTCGGCTGATAAAAAACAGCACTATTAAGATTGTGATAAAGCAGCAAAAAGAAAACAGCGATATTAAATAATGCTCGCGAGTCACAGAATTAAGGCGCTGCTCTGTCCGATAATCTAGCATAAATAAAAAGTTATTTATGTGACTCATAATTTCTGATTTAGCCGTAAAATATTCGTCACTGTATAAACTTAATATCGCTGCTACCCGCTCATTCGTTAGAGAAAGTTCAGCTTCATTTTCAACGGCTTGAAAAGCTGCATATTCAATTTTTGTTAAATCATTTGATGCTTTTTCAGCAAGCTTAATTTGTTGCATTTCTTCATGAGTGATACCTATTGAGCTCAACATGTCTTTGAGTGCTTTTTTTTCACCATCCGGAAATGGAGCCTTACCACTTTGTGGCATTAGCATATCCCAATAAACACGGTGATAATTTTCTGGTCGAGGAGCTTCGCCGTTTCGAATAGCTAGAATTTGATTAAAAAAATCTGAGAATTTTGAATTACCCGTTACCGTATATGCTCGTGCCATTAAACTTAATTGATCTGAACTTTGCCTTACTTGCTCCGCCAAAATATAAGATCGATACCTCATTTTAGTTTCAGACTCTATGGTTTTTAAACTGTCGTACATGAAGTAAACCGATAAAGCAGTTAATCCTGCTAATACTACAGCGACCAAATTGAGTAATGACAAACTTTTGATATTTGACTGGAGCTCTTTTTGCATTCTAAAACCTAGAAATTATGATTATTAGCTTTGTTCAAAAAATTTAACTTTCTGATTTATAGATGCATAAGAATCACATCGCTAACCACGGCAAACAAAAAGTAAAACTTTAGGATTAACTAACTAATTAGAAGTCAATCCTAATAAAGTCAATTTATGACTTACGTTTGCCTAAAATTTATTGGCACTCAACAAGCGCAATGATGGCATGCTAAAGTTACTTTTTCTGCTGTTGCTGTTTTTCGGTTAATCTATCAGCCACTGTTGCTCCTCGCTCTCCAACGTCTTTCACGGGGCCCACAGTACTATCGACTAAAGTTTGTTGTTCTATGCTGGCATTAATCGCAGCACCAAAAATAATGATGTATGCGCTGATATAGAGCCACATCAACATAATCACTACACCACCTAATGAGCCATACGTTTCGTTATAACTTGCAAATTGTGAGACATAATATGAAAAACCAATTGATGCGATAATCCATAGCAAAGTAGCCAGTATTGAACCTGGTGTGATCCAGCGCCATTTTGCTGCTGTTCGATGTGGCGCATAGCGATATAAGAATGCCAACGCGCAATTAAAAATAATCGCAAGCAGTGGCCAAGTAATGAGCTTGATCAACAAATCAATCAGCTCTGTTAAACCAACTAGGTTAAGTACAATCGGTAAAATACCTATGATCAATAAGGCCACCAGCGCAACAACAATGGCACCTAGCGAAAATAAAAAACGCACCAGTAACGCCATAAAAAATTGTCGTTTGTTATGCTGATGATAAGTGATATTACAGGCTGTTATTAGCGCCTGACAGCCCTTGCTGCTACTCCAAATCGTTAACAATAAAGTCCCTATGGCACTAACACTTAACACCTTTTGCGATTGCTGAGTCACCTCTGCAACCTGTTGCAAAATAATGTCTCGACTACTTGTTGGTAAAATAGCAGTGACTTTATCAAGTTGCTCATGGATATCGGTCGGGGACGCAAAATAAGCGTAAACAGAGACTGTCGCGGCTAATGCAGGAAAGATCGCAAGCAAAGCATAAAATGCCACCCCAGCCGCCACAAACGATAAATTGTCTTGTGATAAATTGTGATACACGCGTTTGATAATATCCCACCAGCCTCTAACTGGGATCTCCAACGGTGAATGTGCCTGAAATCCGCGCTTATCTTGAGCCATATCTGACCTAATACATTGCTTTATTAATTTTAAAGCTGCAAACAGCTTGCCATTAATTATGGCGCTTGAATTGCACTAAGCTAAGCTTACTGTAACAAAACAACCATCCATGGAGTGGTGCAATGAGTCTATATTTATTATATAAAAATCAATTAGCTAGTTTGGTTTCACCTAAATTATTTGTTACCACACAGACACCCACCGACAGCATTGCTTGGCAAGACTTAAACCTACAAGTTACGCAGTTTTTACACACTACTTGGCAAATGTTACCAGCCCTGACGTTGGGCCTCGTAGCTGTTATTATTTGCTATTTATTAGCACGCCCTTTGTCATATATCTTGATAAAGCCGCTTGGTTTTGTAAGTGAAAGCAAGCTATTACATGTTGTAACACGACGATTTTTTAGCATCATTATCATTTTGTTTGGGGTGTACTTATTTTTGCGTCTTGCAGGGCTTACCGATTTTGCTGTAGCTATTATGAGTGGTACTGGATTAGTGGGTCTTATTTTAGGTTTTGCTTTTCGAGATATTGCCGAAAACTTTATCTCAAGCATGCTGCTCAGTGTCCAGCGCCCTTTTCGTATTGACGATGTGGTAGAAGTTGATGGTCGTTTAGGGGTGGTTAAAAAAGTGACGGCTCGCGCCACAACTTTAGTTGATTTTGATGGTAATCACATTCAAATACCGAATGCGACTGTGTATAATAATGTCATAAAAAACCTCACCGCAAATCCTAAAATGCGAGGTCACTTTAACGTTGGTATTGGTTACGATAATGACATTCGCTATGCCCAGCAATTAGCAATGAAAGTGGTTAAGGAAAACCCAGCTGTTATTAGTGATCCGCCAAGCCAAGTGTTAATTGATTCATTAGGCTCAGCAACACTAAATCTAACTATTTATTTTTGGGTAAATAGCAATGAGCACAGCACAGTTAAAGTGGCATCTCAATTGATGCGAGAGTTGGTCAATACCTACTTATCAGAGCAAGTCAGTATGCCTGATGATGCCCGCGAGCGAATCATTTTAAATACTGAAGCAGATCAAATAAATAGTAATTCGAGCACGCCTCCCCAAACATCAAAAACACTCACCGATCATAGCTTAGATGATGTCAGCAGCGATGCCGATGATATACGCGAACAAGCTGATCAATCTCGCGACCCCGAACAAGGCAGTAATATTATCTAAAATTTATTGCTAACTAGGTTTCATCATTGGGTTTATCGTGCATAGCGCGTTTAAACCCTTTAACTGACGTCCCTAAATCACCACCTATTCGAGAGAGCTTTTTTGTGCCAAATAACAGCACCACAATTGCGGCAATAATGACTAATTGCCAAACACTAATTCCTGCCATAACAACCTCATTTTTTAAAAATAAAAGCGCCTTTGCAGGCGCTTGAACAACACTAACAACTGGGAATACAAAGATTAAAAGCTAGCACGTATACCTAATGCGACCTGAGTACCAAAGCGCTCAAGGTAACTGACTTGGTCAGTGCGTTTGGTGTAACCCCAATAACGCTCATTCGTTAAGTTAGTTGCTTCAGCAAACACAGTGAATTGATCACTGATGTTATAGCTCATGCTGGCATCTAACTGACCATAATCAGAGATCCAATAAGGGCCACCCCACGCATCTGGATCCGACAAGAATTTGCTGCGCCAGTTATACGCTAAACGTGCTTGGAAACCATATTGCTCATAGTAAACCACGGCGTTATATGAGTTTTTCGACATGCCTCTAAATGGCAAGCCTGACTCTTTAAGCTCTGGCTCATCGTAGCTACTGTCTACATAGGTATAGTTAAGCTGAAAGCCTAGGCCATTGAAAGGTTCTGGTAATAAGTTTTCAAGCGACTGCTGATAAGCAAACTCAGCCCCTTTGATCGTTGCACCGTACTTACTCTTACCAGGGTAAGATGCAAAGTAACGCACACCTTCAATTTCAACGGGGCTTTCTACGTAATCGATAAATGATTTCAGGTCTTTGACAAACACCCCACCACTTAACGAGCTGCTGTCTTCAAAGTACCACTCTAAGGTCATATCGGCTTGATTAGCTTCTTCTGGTGTTAACGATGAATCGCCCATCGAAAGTTGTGGTAACCCTTCACGATACGTATCAAAGTTTGGCGCAAGCCATGGGCGTAAATAGCCTAACGATGGGCGGCTAATCACTTGTGCCGCAGAAAAACGGTAAATCAAATCATCAGTAATGCTAAGCTTAAAGTTCATGCTTGGTAAAATATTGCTGTAATCCCCTTCAAATGATTGCTGAACGGTTTCGCGCCAACCATTTTCAAGTGGTTTACCATCTTCTTGTAAGTCAATTAACGATAAATCATACACCGACCCTTTAGAGCTCACTTCTGTTTGTGAACCACGAATACCAACATTTAGCATATACGGCATTTTTGCAAGAGTGCTTTCAAGCGTCACTTGCGCATACGCGGTAAGAACTTCTTCTGTTACCTCATAAGTACCCGATGAATTAAGCGAGGCAACAATGCTCTTGTCTGTAGCTTCAGCATTAATTGAACGATAATAAGCAAGTAACTTATCGTAATCGAAACTTGGCCATGGCTCAGGTGTAATGCTACTTTCACCTTCTAAGAAGTTATCGAAATTCGCCTCAACAAACACGTCACTTGGGATTTCAAATAGGTTAAAGTCACCTACATTTACTACCGTGCTGTCATCAAATTCATAACCGTCACGATCTAAGT
This sequence comes from Pseudoalteromonas sp. OFAV1, assembly GCF_021532595.1. Lineage (NCBI taxonomy): Bacteria > Pseudomonadati > Pseudomonadota > Gammaproteobacteria > Alteromonadales > Pseudoalteromonadaceae > Pseudoalteromonas > Pseudoalteromonas sp. OFAV1. Next base: position 94,124 of record NZ_JAKGBG010000008.1, on the reverse strand, counting down.
ATTGGCCACCATTACTAAATTGACTTGCATTTTTTGAAGCATATTCCAGTTGGCTCTTGGTTTGCTCAAGGTATGTTAAGCCAAAATCGATACGGGTAACTAAATCACTTTCAGGCAAAAATGTACCGGTAAACTTAAAGTCATTGATAGTGTCTTCAACCCCGGTACCTGTATTACGGCTATAGTGCGCACCGTATGATTGATCCGCTGTTAAGCCCGGCGATAAAGTAACATCTGGCAGCATATTACCAGTGGTGTAATCAATGCCAATCGAGTCAATAAAACCACGGGCAACAATAAAGCGATTATCACCGCCATTTTCATTTTTCGCTTTTGAATGCGCAACATCCACAGCCAGTGTTAGGCCATCCATGGGATACCATTTGGCATTAAGGGCAAACTGATACGTATCTGTTTTTCGAGGATTGGTTAAGTTTAATAACTCCACCATAGTATTACCGGTTTGCGTCATTGATACCACTCGGCCTGAGTCATCAAATTGTGCATCGGTAAAAACGGGCGTGCCTGGCGTCCAGCTTTCGTCGTAGTTAACAAAACCGATTTGATAACGGTGACCATCGGTGTTGTAACGTGAATATAAGGCATCAAAGTTAATATCTAGGGTATCTGTTGGGCGCCATTGCATTGCTAACGTCGCACCGACGCGTTCACGCACATCTTGCGCGTTGGCAAAATACATGTAACTCGGAATTTTTGAGGCAAATATTTCGCTTTGCCCGTCAATTTCTCCGTTGCCATTCATATCGACTGGCACACCGGCACTGTCTGCTCCCCAGCCCTCTTCTTCATCAAAAAAGCCGCTTGCAGAGTATGTGTCTGCACGTAAGGTTTTCTTTGAATAGGCCCCAGAGAAAAGCACACCAAAGGTATCATCATTAAAGTTGTCACCTATGATGAATGAAGCATGCGGGTGTACATCTCCCGTGCGCGATTCATAAATCCCCTTTGCTGAAGCACTTAACGTGAAACCGTCTTGATCAAGTGGTTTGCGAGTTTCGATATCAACAACCGCACCAATCCCCCCTTCAATTAAGCGTGCTTCTGGTGATTTATAAACTTGCAGTGCTCCGACTAACTCTGAGGCAATGGTATCAAAGTTAAAGTCACGGCCTGAATTTTCAGACGCCAGTTTACGGCCATTCAAGGTGGTAATGTTGTAGCCACCACCTAAACCACGTACTAAAATATTTTGCCCCTCACCGCCATTACGGGTAATGGTGATACCAGGAATACGCTGTAATGCTTCAGCTAAGTTTTCATCGGGAAACTTACCAATGTCGTCCGCAACTACAACATCAACAACCGTTGTTGCTTCTCTTTTACGAAAGTTTGATTCTTTAATGCTGCTACGTATCCCTGTAACCTCAATAACCTCAACATCCTCTTCGACTTGGTTATTGTTATTATTCTCTTGCTGTTGTGCAGAGGCTGCGAAACTGACTGACGAAGCCAGTATCGAGCTTATCAATACGCTCAGGTATGTTTTTCTAGCTGTTGTTGCCATGGTGATTTCCTGTTTTTTTAATATTCTGATTTGTTGACTATAAAAAATAGTACTTAAGTAAGGCCTCACACTTAATTTATAACAAAATGAAACAACCCATCAATAAATAATTACCTAGTGAAACTTTCGATTGTTACGAAAAAAGCGTTAAAATAGTCATCAATCGCTTCAAAAGCCTTTAATGGCGTACGTTTAATTTCGAAAGCTACAGGAAGGATTTTTTTTAATTATTTTGAAAGGAACAAGAAAATCGTATTAACTAGGCAACAAAAAAGGCAACCTAAGGTTGCCTTTTAGAAATATGTTTACAGTATTCTATTGTTTTTGTATTAAACGATGATCACTTCTATGCCTAGGTTTGTTAAAGATTCAACAAATTCAGTTGGCATATTTTTGTCAGTAACCAGAACATCTATTGATTTAAGCGGTAGGACATTATACAAGGCACGTTTACCAAATTTACTCGAATCAGTCACTGCAATGACTTTGTCTGCGCGAGTACACATGGTTCTATTTAACATTGCCTCAGGCTCGTAATGAGTGGTGATCCCCGCTTCAGAATCGATGCCATCAACACCTAAAATAACCTTTTTGAAGTTATATTTACTCAGTGCTTGCTCAACCTCATTGGAGTAGAAAGACAAGGATTTCTTGCGTAATTGGCCACCGAGCATAAATACATTTGCATCGTCGATATCGGCTAATACGTGCGCAATATTCAAACCATTAGTCATCACCGTTAGCGCTTTTTTGCTTGTGAGTGCTTTGGCAACTTCTTCAGTGGTGGTACCTGAGTCAATAATTAATGAATCGCCATCTTCAACTAAATTTGCAACAGCTTTCGCCAGCTGAACTTTAATTGCGTAGTTTTCGTTATGTTTATCTTTTACCGAAAGCTCTTTGGCAAGCTTATCGCAAGCGATTGCCCCACCACGCGAACGCACGACTAAGCCGCGCTTACCTAGTTCATTAAGATCATGGCGTATACTAACCTCTGAAATATCAAAGGTTTTAGCCAGATCTTTCACACTAACTTTGCCCTTTTCTTCAGTCATAAGGACGATTTTTTGTCTTCTTTCGATTGTGGTTAGCATAACTGCCCTGTTGGTTTAAAACTGCTTTCAAAGTAATACATCAATACTACACACTTTACGGTTGTAAAGCTAAAATTAGTTTCGAAATAAAATAAAACTTTCAAAACTTACGAACTTTGTTTTATAGTGAATAAAAAAAACCACCTTGGTGAAAAAAATGACAACAAAAAGTTCACTCATAGCTCAGCCACAATATATCGCTCGCAGCCAGCTTCTTCCAATGGTGATTATTGGCGGACTGTTCTTTTTATTCGGCTTTATCACTTGGCTTAATGGCTCTTTGATCCCATTTTTACAAATGGTCTGTGATCTCAATCACATCGAAGCCTATATGGTCACACTGGTATTTTATATTGCCTATACGGTAATGGCATTACCCAGTGCGAAAATTTTACAGGCATTCAGCTATAAGCATGGTATGTCATTTGGCTTGGCCATCATGGCTTTGGGCGCCTTATTATTTATACCGGCAGCACAAACACAAGCCTATTGGTTATTTTTAGTCGCCTTGTTTACATTAGGGAGCGGTCTGACCTTACTACAAACAGCTGCTAACCCGTATATTGTGTTGCTAGGGTCAAAAGATACAGCGGCGGTGCGCATTAGTATCATGGGTATTTTGAACAAAAGTGCAGGTGTAGTTGCTCCATTACTTTTCTCTGCCATCGTGTTCAGTGATATTGCCAACTTTAGCCCTGAAGCCTTGGCACAACTCAGTGACCTTCAAAAACAACTTCAATTACAAGAATTAGCAAACCGCTTAATTAGCCCTTACATGGCTATGGCGATTTCACTGGCAATTTTGGCTGCGTTAATTATGTTTGCTCCATTACCTGATATTGAACAACCTCAAGCAATTAGTAGCAGCGAAGAGCAATCTATTTTGCAATTTCCAAACTTAATTTTAGGTGTGATTGCTTTATTCTTTTATATCGGTGCAGAAGTTATCGCCGGTGATACCATAGGTCTATATGGTAAGGAGCAAGGCATACTACAATTTGCTGAACTCACCTCTTACACCATGGGTTTTATGGTGCTAGGCTATGTATTAGGGATTGTGCTTATTCCGCGCTTTTTTACTCAGCAACAAGCCCTGCTATTCTCAGCATTGAGTGGCTGCGTATTTTCACTCGGTATTATTTTTGTAGACACGCAACAAACAGCACTCTCTAATATTTTACTATTTTGGCTCGCTGATAACAGTTTCCCTGATACGGTATTATTTGTAGCCCTGCTTGGCTTATCAAATGCGCTGGTTTGGCCCACTATTTGGCCTATGGCGCTGGCAAACTTGGGGAGTAAAACCCAAACGGGTGCCGCACTATTAATCATGGGGATTTCTGGTGGAGCATTACTGCCGCTTGTATATGGTGTGTTTGCAGAATTTACAGGGAATGCTCAGCAAGCATACTTATTATTATTAACTTGTTATGGATTTATTCTTTATTACGCATTGATTGGTCACAAGCTAACAAGTTGGCGTAAATAAATCGTTCGCAGGCGATGCCACTAAGCAGAGCCTGCTATTTTCTCTGATGTAAAATACCCTAATAATAAAAACTCGCGTACGGTGAAGATACACTTATACATTAAGTATTCTTCATGCTTAGCTGGAGTTACCTGTGAAATCGGTACCCCTTGCAGCTCAATTACTTGCTGATACTGCTGTTCACTAATAGCAAACAAGCGTTTTAATTTGTTAGCCAGCTGTGGTGCACAGGAATTACCCTGCGCAATTAATTCAGCGCCTTGTAAACACTGCATCCGTTCAGTAGCTGTGACGGTGTTAGCCAACATCAAATCTGTAAAAGCCACTAAATCAAAATATAGCTGTTCGGCGGGGTCTAACTCTAAAATAACCGCTTGCATCTGCCTGACGACATCCCGATGCGCCGCTTCTTTTAGCACTTCAAAATGGCTGTCATCCATGTTATCAAACAACTGAGTAGCGGCCACTGGCGTAATAGCAACACCTAATAATGCCGATAAATATTTAATAGCCTGTCGCCTCTGTAGATCAGCCATTAAACACTCCATTGTGATAATGCTTAACGGCATGATCCGCCGCTCTAGCAGTAAATGCCATATAGGTTAGAGAGGGGTTTTGATAAGCTGATGAGCACATAAATGAGCCATCAGTAACATAGACATTACGCACACTATGAATTTGGTTATAGCGATTAAGAACAGAGCTTTTAGGATCTTGCCCCATACGGGCAGTGCCCATTTCATGGATCGCTTGTCCCGGTGCAGATCCCTTATCATAGGGTTGCACGTTCTGGTAACCGGCCTTTGTTAGCATCTCAACTGCCTGTGCTTTCATATCTTCTCGCATACGCAGCTCGTTTTCACCAAACTGACAATCAAAATTAACTAATGGCAGCCCCCACTCATCTTTTAATACAGGGTCTAAGCTCATTTTATTGTGATGATAAGGCAGACATTCCCCAAAACCTATCAAAGCAACTTGCCAAGGCCCTGGTTTGGCAAGCTCTTCACGAAAAGCTTTGCCAAAACTGAGCTCTTTAAAACCGCGTCGCCAATCTTTACGTGTCGCGTACCCTTGATAACCATAGCCGCGAATAAAGTTATGTTGCTCTTTATCATCAAGGTTTCGAAAACGTGGGATATGAAAGCCAACGGGTCTATCGCCATCATTATAATCATCAGCAAAGCCTTTCGGCTCACCCGTGGCGCCAACCCGAAAATGATGATCCATTAGGTTATGACCAAGCTCTCCACTATCATTCCCTAAGCCATTAGGAAAACGTGCAGAAGTTGAATTTAATAACAAGGCTGTTGTTGCCACAGTTGATGCACAGCAAAAAATAATATTAGCCCGTTCGATACGCTCTTTTTTAGATTCAACATCAATCACTTTCACACCTGTGGCTTGCCTAGTTTCTGGGTTGTAAATAATCTCTTTGGCAATGGAGTGAGCCTGAATGGTCAGTCGCCCTGTACGCATTGCAGCAGGCAAGGTCGAGGCTAAACTACTAAAATAACTACCGGTTGGGCAACCTCGCATACAGCGGTTGCGCTTGGTGCATGGGGCACGACCTTGCTCAGGTTTTGCCTGTGTTAAATGGGCGACACGCCCTATCGTTACATGACGGTTTTTATAATGATTTAGTAAACTGCGTTTTAGATGCTGCTCTACGGCATTGAGTTGGAAAGGCGGTAAAAAGTGGCCATCGGGTAATTGCGGTAAATTGAGTGCTTCACCAATAACCCCGATGTAAGCTTCGACTTTATCGTACCAAGGCGCAATATCTTGATAGCGAACAGGCCAATCAATGCCGTGGCCATCTTGTTTGTTAGCAGCAAAATCAAGATCGCTGAGGCGTAAACACTGACGTCCCCAAGTTAATGAACGCCCGCCTAAATGATAGCCTCTGATCCAATCAAAGCGCTGCGTTTCTCGGTAAGGATGCTGCAAATCATTCACAAACCAATGTTTTATTGATTGCTTAGTAGCATAGCCAGTGCGCGCTTGTTTAGCTTGATTCCGCTTTTCTAGCAGGCTGGGTCTGTCACGAAATGGCAGTTGCCAGTCTTCTTTAAAAGCCGTTGTATAATCGCTTCCATGCACAACCTGCCTGCCGCGCTCAAGTAACAGCACGTTAAGGCCTTTTTCGGTCAGTTCTTTAGCAGCCCAGCCGCCAGTAATACCACTGCCAATAACAATGGCATCAAACACTTTTGCCTGCATTCGTGTATGTTAGTTCTCGTATATTTGCTTACCAGCACAGATGGTTGCACGAACAGTAAAGCTGTTGTCGAGCACAGCAAAATTTGCCACTTTTCCTACAGCAATACTTCCGATAGAGTCGGCTTTATTTAAAAATTCAGCCGGGACTAAACTGGCCATATTAGTCGCTTCAACTAAGCTTGCGTCGGTTAAGTTATAGAAACGTTCAACGCCCACTTCCATCGTTAATGTACTGCCTGCTAAAGAGCCACTTTCGGTTCGCGCAACACCTTGCTCAACCAAAATAGGAAGCTCACCTAATCGATAACGACCATCTTGTAAGCCACCCGCGCTGACACAGTCTGTAATAAGAGCTATTTTATCTGCCCCTTTTAAACGATAAACCATGTTCATTATGCTCGGATGCAAATGAATTCCATCCGGAATAAGCTCAACCATTGCATCGTTGTCCATCAACAGTGCGCCGGTACAACCAGGATCACGATGATGAATACCGCGCATACCATTAAAAATATGTACCCCGCCACATGCACCATGCTCTAGTGCTTGTGTCGTTTGATCAAAACTGGCATCAGTATGGCCTAGCATTACCCGCACTCCCTTGTCGGTGATATAGCGGATCATGTCGGGCGATTCAAGTAACTCTGGCGCCAATGCAAAAGAGGTTAAACAGCCATCGCAAGCAGCATAAATCTCATCAAAACGCTGCTTTGTAAGCTCTAAAAAGAATGACTCATTGTGTGCTCCCTTATGCGCTTCAGCGAAGAATAATCCTTCGTTATAAGCACCAAGTAGCTGTGCACCAGTCAGGCCTTTTTGGTAGGCACTCGCCATATTTTTATAAGCTTGTATTGATACGTCCCAATCTGCGGTCACTGTTGTGCCGACAAAACCGGTAACACCGTGCTTAGCTAAAGAGCGAGAAATGGTCTCTAGAGATTCTGGGGTGCCGTCCATAATATCGCAGCCTTCCCGACCATGAATATGCAAATCGATAAAGCCCGGAAATATACTCTGATCCCCTAAATCAATAATCTCAATACCTGGCTCGCAATCTTCAGTAATAGCCATAATTTTACCGTGTTTTACAAGCACAGCATGATGATTTAACACTGCCTCGGCTGTGATCACCTTAGCAGCTTTTAAGTAATAACAATCAAGATGTTGAGGAAATAGCATGAACACTTCCTATTATTGCAGCGCCTCTTACGCCGCTAGAATCACCAAATTTTGCCCGTTTTACCTCTGGAACTGTAAAACCAGAAAACAGGTGCGACTGAATCGCATCAGGGAGTTTTTCAACGATAGCGTCAATTAAAGACAAGCCACCCCCTAATACTATAACTTCGGGATGAAGACTTTTACTCACGGCCGCAAAGGTCTCGCCAAGAATATCTAAATAACACCCGAGCACGGCCAGTGCTTGCTCATCGCCATGCTTAATATCGTTAGCCCACTCAATCGCTGACTTAGGAGATTGAGTAATATGCTTATAAAGCGTCTGCACACCCGGCCCTGCGATATAACTCTCAACACAGCCATTCAAACCACAGCCACATTTTAAAACCGGCAGTTGGTATTTTTGTTGTAGATAGGCAGAAAGTGGTAAATGACCATATTCACCCGACATACCTAACCCTTGATTGAACAGCTCGCCATTAATACACATGCCACCTGCAGCGCCAGTGCCAACAATAGCACCAAAAACACGGCTATACCCTTCGCCGGCTCCACCATTGGCTTCAGATAAAGCAAAACAGCGGGTGTCATTCAGTATGGCGACAGGTCGTTGTAACAATGCTTGCAAGTCATTAGCAATAACTCGACCAGATGCACAAGGCACGTTTGCCGATAAAACTTTACCATCATCATTTACGATTCCTGGCATACCAATGCCAACTGCCCCTTTGCAACCACTGAGTTGATCAGCCTTTAACACTTGCTGATGAATTGCTTCTAAAAACTCCTGATAATTTTGAGTTGGCGTCGAAATTCGCCAACTCTGCTGTTGCTCTAAAATATCATTAAAAATAGCGGTTTCTATCTTCGTTCCGCCAATATCGAGTCCATAAACAGCCATATTCTACCCAACGTCGCTTAGCGAGAAGTTAATGGGTAAATAGTTACCCCTTTTACAACACGGTTAACTTCGCCCGTAGGACAAGGGTTGTCAGGTGTTAAACCGAGTGAAATTGATTTGAAAAATGCAAAAATCTGACAATAGACAATATAATACAGGCCTTGCCAAACATCATCTAGCTCGACCAGTTCACTATCGACTGTTAATTTTTTTACCGCTGAACATTGCTGGTCATTGACTAGCTCATTGTATAGGTCCGTATCATAAAGGCTGCTGTACTTATCACTTGATGACATTAACAACACGGCTGTTTTGTCATTAATAATTGTTTTAGGGCCATGACGAAAACCAAGTGGTGTTTCAAAATAGCTGATTAAGTCGCCATTAGTTAACTCCAAACATTTCAATGCAGCTTCTTTTGCATAACCTAATAACGAGCCAGCCCCTAAAATAACCAGTCGTTCCATATCTGAATCTGTAAATGCTTTAATACTCTGCAATTGCGTTTCAATAAGCTGCTCAGTTTGTGTTGCTAAATGCGCCAATTGATTCACATCGGGTGTAAAAATACACAAGGTAGAAATTAGCATTGAAGAGAAGCTGCTAGTCATTGCAAAACTTTCATCAAGCGTTTCTTTAGGCATTAATAGGCAAAAACTATTCTCTTGATTATTAGCTCGTTTTGCCAGCTCCCCTTGTTCATTACAGGTAATCACTAAGTGATAACATTGATCAAGCACTTCATCGGCCAAATCAACCGCAGCGACACTTTCAGGGCTGTTACCCGAGCGCGCATAAGATACCAACAAAGTAGGCGTGGTTTTTTGCAAATAACCCAAAGGATTAGAAACAATATCAGTGGTACTTATTGCACGTACATCAAGGTCTGTTTTTGCAGTTAAGTGAGGAGCAAGCGCTTCACCCACATACGCCGATGTTCCTGCACCTGTTAATACAATTTGCAGTTTCTTCAGTGCAAGGATCGGGGCTAAAAAGTTTTTAATTTCTGTACGGTGGTTTTCAACAATAGCAGCTGTATTACACCATGATTCTGGTTGCTGGCTTATTTCTTTTGCTGTCCAATAAGCATTTTGTTGCTTAAGATCGGCTACATCTAATGATAAAAATTGCGTCATCATTCATTCTCTCTCACATAACTTATTGATTACAAGCAAGCGAATAAGTATTCGTTACTTCCATTATTTTATTGATCACTAACTCTCGCGGTAACGAGGTAATTTCTCTTTTGATTAATGCTTTATATTGCATTGGCATAAATTGACTGAGTAACGTTTGTGGAATGATCTGCGCTTCTAGGTTCGCAAATAAGGTTTCTACAGCGTACTTAATTTCATCTTCAGGCCAGTAATAACGAATACGATCACTATAGCTATATGCACGATAAATTGCCGCTTCTGGCTCGTCAGTCGGATAAAACTTATTCCAATAACCTGGCTTTTCGAGCATAACTCGCTCGCAAACTGCGCGAATATTAGAACGGCGCGATGGTTCAATAAGTTGATCTTCAATGTACGATAATGCGAATAACCCTTCACGTAATGCGTAGGTTAGCTGTGGCCCTACTTTCAAAATAGCGAAATGATCTTGAACCAACTCGTGGTAACAATGATCTGGTTGATAATCTGTCGAGTGAGCTTCATAAACAAGATTATCAACACGGGTGATAAACTCTTTCAGTTGTTGTGCTTCACTTCGTTGGTAATCAAAAACCTGATGATTATCAAATTCAACACCCGGTTGAACAACAACCGCAATTACGCGAGACCAAACATCAGCGATATTTAATTCATTAAAAGCATCTTGATGTAACTTTATCGTTTGTTGTACACCCTCAACATGCGTTACTTCGATCACTTCAAGATCTTCTTTTGCACCACCGGGTGGAGGAACTTCAGTTCCCACCACATATAAAATATCTTGCTCTTGGCATACAGACTCAGCTGCTTGGCACATTAGTGCTGCACGCTTAGCGATTTCAGCATCGGCTAAACACACTTCATCATCGCTACATGGCATACTGGTATCAAGATGAATCTTCTTAAAACCCGCACTTGCGTAAGCTTTAACTAAATCAACGGCTTTTTGCATTGCTTGTTCTGCAGGCTCATTAACCCAGCAAACAGGCCCTAGATGGTCACCACCCAAAATAATACGGTGTTTATCAAGTCCTACTTTGTCTGCAATTTCGTGAACAAATTCAACAAAGTCTTTTGGCTGCATGCCCGTGTAGCCACCAAATTGATTAACCTGATTCGCAGTTGCTTCAATCAATAACTCAGAATCATCTTTTATTGCTTGCAGCATCGCAGCTTCAATTACGAGCGGGTGCGCACAGCACACAGAATAAATCCCCTGCGCTTGACCTGCTCGGTTATTGTTAATAATTGTTTTCAATGCATTCATGGTGTTTTCTCCAAGCAGCTTGCACTAATGTTAAATACGTGATTTGAAATTACGGTATCACACAACGAAACACTTCGCAATAAAACGAAAGATAATGAAAGTAAGAAAGCAAACGTTATGGATGGGTAAAAATCAATAAAACCCTGATAAATTCGCTAAAAAGATTAAAATCGAAAGTCTGTGAAACCTAATTCATTGTAATTAGCTTTAAGTTGAGATATAACAGAAAGAACTGAAACCCATATTAAAAAATAATCTCAGTGAATTAGGTATCGTTATGACAATTGATAGACGTAGTTTCTTAAAATCTGCCGCAGCAATCACTGCTGCGACAGTCGTGACTGGCTGTGCGAAAAGCCAACAAGGTGACAATCAACAACCGACGCTGGCCGCACAAGGTAAAAGCGTAATGGGCTTAGCTGTGCCAGCGATGGATGTAGTACGTGTTGGTTTTATTGGTGTTGGTCAACGTGGTAGCGGCCATGTTAAACACCTTTGCCATATAGACGGTGTTGAAATTAAAGCTATTTGTGACACCGATCAGGTGATGTTAGATAAGTCAGTTAACTATGTTGTTGAAAAAGGCTTGCCTAAACCAACGGCTTATACTGGTTCTGATAAAGCTTATTTAGACATGCTGGCTCGACAAGATATTGATATTGTAATCATTTCAACACCGTGGCAATGGCATACACCGATGAGTGTTGAAACCATGGAAAGCGGTAAACATGCCTTTGTAGAAGTACCTGCAGCAACCACCATGGAAGAGTGCTGGCAGTTAGTTAATACCGCAGAGCGCACACAAAAGAACTGCATGATGATGGAAAACGTTAACTATGGTCGCGATGAGTTAATGGTTTTAAACATGGTTCGCAAAGGTATATTTGGTGAATTACTGCATGGTGAAGCGGCTTATATTCATGATCTACGCTGGCAAATGAAAGAGATTGACCGTAGCACCGGCTCATGGCGTACTTATTGGCATACCAAAGTAAACGGTAACTTATACCCAACTCATGGTTTAGGCCCGGTTGCCCAGTATATGAACATCAACCGTGGTGACCGTTTTGACTTTGTTACATCAGTCAGTTCACCTGCACTTGGCCGCGCAGCCTATGCTGAACGTGAATTTCCAGCAGGTCACGAACGACGTTCGCTTAAGTTTGTTGCTGGCGATATGAACACCAGTATTATTAAAACAGTGAAAGGTCGTAGCATTATGGTACAGCACGATACCACCAGCCCTCGCCCTTACAGCCGTCATAATCTAATTCAAGGGACTAATGGTACTTTTGCTGGTTTCCCGAATCGTATTGCCCTTGAAGATGTACCACCAGCGATTGCAAAAGTGTATCAAAAACAATATGAAGCTGAGTTAGCTGCATGGGAAAAAGCGGGTTCGCAAGGCCGTAAGCCATATATACAAAACTTCCATAGCTGGGATCAAGATATGGAAAAATGGCGTGCCGAATTTGATCATCCTCTGTGGAGACGCATGGGTGAAGAAGCGGTTAAGAACGGCGGCCACGGCGGTATGGACTTCATTATGCTATGGCGCATGATCTACTGCTTACGTAATAATGAGCCACTCGATCAAGATGTATACGATGCCGCAGCATGGTCATCCATCTTCCCGCAAAGCATGGCATCGGTTGCAGATAGAAGTAACAGCAAAACGATTCCAGACTTTACCCGTGGCGCTTGGCAAACAGGTAAGCCATTAGGGATTGTGTCTTAACACTTTCTTTTTTGGATAACTCAAAAGCCCGCACTTTGCCCTGCGGGCTTTTTTATTTTATTGCTCACTCCCTTTAGAGCATTACTCTTTAAAACTTTGCCCACAAAAAAACCCGCAACATCGGCGGGCTCTTCGTTTAAACTTTAACCTTACTGAGCATGTGCCGCAGCACGGAAAATCGTGTTAGCTAACATTACATTCATACCTTCAAGGTAAGCACGGTAAGTTGGTGATTGTGTAAAACCAATCACCATGCCTTTGCCTTGCGGTTGATGAACAAGCAATGGCTTATACGCAAGCTGTGCTTTATTTTGCTGCCACAGATAACCACTTGCTAGCACATCATCTTTACCTGTAAACCAGGCTAAGTTTTTACCTGAGTTAAGTTTTATTGGCGTGTAAATATCATTACCGTAAGCCACTGCAACTAAGCTTTCATCAACTCCAGCGGTTAACCAATGCTCTTGGTCTACTTCAACATTCGCAAGTACACCGGCTACATAGTCTGGCGATGTATGTGGCTCAATGCTCGCTGCTTTTAAATCATCGCGAGAAGTGAATAACTGCCCTGCCACTTTGCTGCTTTTATCATCGCTGCTGTCGGCTTTATCTTCTCGGTAAGCTTTCTCGCGCTTAACATCCAATAAACCGTAATCAGCATTTGTGGTAAAGCGGTTAGCATTACCGAGGGCAATCAACACGCCGCCGGCATCAACCCAGCTTTTTAAATTAGCCGCGCCCGATTTACCGAGTGCTTGCTCGTAATTACCTTCTGGTAAAATAAGCACTTGGTAATCACTTAAATCAGCCCATGCAAGCATTGGCGTACGAATCGCTGTGACGGGGTAACCAAGCTGTCTTTCAATAACAAAACGGGTGTTACCGGCGCTTAGCTCACTGGTCGGTGCATCCCATGCAATCGCCACTTTAGGTGCGACCATTGGCACTGTTTTGTTACTGCCAAAGCTTGGGCCTTCAATCACCCAGCTTGAGTCAACACCATTTACTATTGCACCTGTTTGCTCAGCAATTTGGCTAATTTTGCTGAGTAGGTCTTTATCGTTTAGGCGCTTTTCGATTACTAAGCTACCCGCGGGGTAGTTAGTTTTATCACCTAATACAAATGCTTGGTCAGCACTTTTCAGTTTAATGCCAGCTTGCAGTGCTGAGGTTAAAAAGCGTGCTGCAGCCGTATCACCCCAAGCAACAATATAAGCCACTGAGGCTTCAGGGTTATTCACTTTGCCAAGCAATGTGTCGTCGGCCTTAACTGCTTTACTGTCTGCGCTTACAGCACGACCACAGCTATCGCTATCAACATTAAACATCATTGGCAGTGACCAACCTGTTACATCGTAAATTTCATCATCCAGATTACGAGCTCGGCGTCTTTCTTGCTCTTTTACAAATGCCTCTGCCATATCTACTTGGTCGGTAAAGGTGGTACGCACAAATACCCCACGCGGCTGCGCGGTATCAATAAAATAGCTACCCGCTTTATACTTAACGCCACAGGCTTTGAAGTCTTCGGTTGCTTGCTTAACTTCAACACCATGCTCAGCCATTAAGGTTGCTAGTCTATGAGCGCCTTCACGGTTACTTTGCTTAGGTAAGATATACACACGCTCTTTGCTATCTTTACCCGAATCGATCGCATCGACTTGATATTGGTAAAAATCACCCAGTAATTTTTCACGCTGATTGGCAGCCCCTTCGGCAGTCGAAATTGAGGCCACAAACTGACGTTTTACAGTATTAAAATAAGTGAGTAGCTCGCCGGTATTTTTCTCAAATACATGACCACGAGCTGAGCCTACTTCGTAAGTTGATGCAGACGCACCATAAAAAACTGGCCAGCTATCACCGTAACCAGGGTAAAAGGCATCAAAGATTTCACGGGTAAAATAATCAAAGCCAAACTCATCAAAATACTTCGCGTGATTTTGCCCAATCGCATCCATGTTAGCGATTTGAGTTTTCGTCATATGCGGATTAAATGGCTGAGCAGCCGGTGCAAAGTAGTAAGATTGGTCGCCGCCCATTTCATGAATATCAACCACCACTTGCGGTTTATACTTATTGATTGCAGCCACCCTACCTTTACTTTCAGGCTGAGTAAGCGCTAACCAATCACGGTTCATATCAAACAAATAATGATTTGTTCGGCCTCTTGGCCATGGCTCATTATGCTCTGCACTTAACCTGTCTGCGCTGTGCTCAAGACCCACAGTTGCATAATAACGAGTAACAAAGCGCTCACGGCCATCAGGGTTTTGTAATGGGTCGATAAACACCACTGTGTTATCTAAAATTTTGCTGTTAACAGCATCATTCGGGGCTGCGAGTAAGTGATATGCAGTAAATAATGCAGCATCGGTTGAGCTAATTTCATTACCGTGCACGGCATACTGAAGCCACACAGACGTCGGTAAATTTTTAATTAGCGACTTAGCTTCTTTTTCAGAGGTAATACGCGGATCAGCCAAGGCTTGGGTGTTATTGGCGAGGGTTTCTAATGAGCGAATATGATCCGCAGTGCCAACCACTGCATAAACCAGTTCACGACCTTCCCAGCTGTTTGCGTACTTAAACACTTTAATACGATCAGGCGCAGCTTGTTCTAAGGCGCTAAGATAACGACGCATATCGCTGTAATTTGTAATGCGCTCACCTACATCGTACCCAAGCACTTGTTTAAATGTTGGAATTTGCTGATTGTAAGCGGTGCCCGGCCACATTGCTTCGGTATTCGTTGCACTGGCATTAAAGCTTGCCGTTATTGCCACAACACTGACTGAAATGGCTTTTATTATTTGTTTGGCGCTCATTATTTTTCCCAAGTAAAAGTATCTGCTTTGTACATTACAAAAGTATTGAAAATAAACAAATTAAAAACGTTAGACTGGCATAAAATAGAGACATAAAAAAACCGCAGCGATTGCTGCGGTTATTATTAACATAGCTTTGTTATTTAACTAAGGTCATTTCATCTAGTAGGTAACCTGCGTTATCAACTTCTTCCATTAACCAAAGCATGTATCGAATATCAACGTGAATAGCACGGGTGATTTTGGCGTTAAAGTACCAATCTTTAGTGATTGATTCATAAGTCGAGTCAAAATTAAGACCCACTAATTCACCTTTACCATTCATGACTGGCGAACCTGAGTTACCACCTGTGGTATCAGCGCTACTTAAAAAGTTGACTGGTACTGAGTTAACTTCAAGAGGTTTAGCCGCTTGTGGCTCACAACCAAAGCTAAATAAACTACAGCTGACACCTGGTAAACCTAAGTCACCGCGGTAGTACGCGCCAAACGCTTGCTTTTTGTATGCTTCAAGTACTTTATCTGTAACAACAAATGGTTTTTCACCTGTGTGTTTAGCCACTAAACCACGTAGTGATGTAAAAGGTGTTTTATAAACAGCATCTGCCGCTGGGTAACCATCAACTTGTGCATAGCTTACGCGTAATGTGCCATTTGCATCAGGGTAAACTGGCTTACCTTTAGCGTTGTTGAAGGCGATAACTGCTTGCATATATTGCGGACGAATTTCAGCTAAACGACCGGCCATTTCTTTTTCATCAGCTTCTTGTGCCATGTTGGTATCGTATAGGGCAACAGCAAGCTTTATGAATGGGTCGTTTGATGCTTCAAACTCTGCGACAGATTTACCAATCCAGTTAACGCGTGCTGCTACATCTGTAAGCTCAGTTTTAGCATAGAAAGACGCAATAATCGCTTCAAGCTCGGCTTGGGTAGTGGTATCTGTGATGCCTAAGCCGTCGTTTAATGCCGCAACTTGGGCTGCTTTATCTTGCGCTAAATAGTTACCTAAGTAGCTTAACCATAAGGCTTTATCGACCTCAGGCGTAAATTGCTTTTGCAAGCGCTCTAAACGGGCTTTAAGCATAGGAAGGTCGCGCTCTTGGTAACCCATTTCGCGCTCTGCATTAGGCTTTTCGCTCTCTTTTGCTAAGCGGTATAAACGAATCGCCGTGCTTAGTAAGTCTGCGCGTTTTGCATAATCAAAGTAAAAGTGACTTTGTTGCTGAGCATGTGCTTCAACTAACAATGCTTTCAATGCATGATATGAATCTGCGTAAGCTTTACGTTCAGCACTTTGTGCAAACCAAGCTAGGTACTCTTGCTCTTGTGCGGCTTTAATACCCGGAATATCCGTTACTTTAAAGCCATCTTGTAAGCCTTCCAGTTTCTTTAAACGGTTGTTAGTGCTTTTTACACGAGAGGCGTATTTTACTTGTGCTTGCTCATCGCCTTTGCTTTGCTTGGCAATCACATCAAGGGTCATGTTGTAAGTATTAAGCAATGTTGGGTAATACCAACTCGCTGAATAGTTTACTTCGTCTGCAAGCTTATAGCGGCTAGTACGCCCCGGATAACCTGCCACCAGCACGCCATCACCTAAGCTTACGCCGTTCGCATTCACTTTTAAGAACGACTTTGGCTCATAAGGTACGTTATCTTCGCTGTAATCTGCAGGCTTGCCATCTTTACCAACATAACCACGTACAAAGGTAAAATCGGCCGTATGACGTGGGTATTCAAAGTTATCGATGTCACCACCAAAGTTACCCAGCGCTTCTGCCGGGGCATACACTAAGCGCACATCTTTGATCATGAGTTGCTTGATCATGAAGTACTCTAAGCCATGGTGGAAATCACGTACCGTACAACGGTAGTTAGGATCTGACTCACACTCACTGATCAAGGCTTTGCGATTTGCTTGAATCGCCTCATAACGGTCTTTGCCGTGTAGATCCGCTGGTAAGTTACCCAGTACGCGATCTGTTACATCATCCACTTGTTCAGTTACGTACAAACGCTCTTGCGGGCCTGCTGGTAATTCTTTTGACAAGTCAGCTGCTAAAAAGCCTTTTTCAATTAAGTTGTTTTCTGGTGTGCTGTTATTTTGAATCGCGCCATAAGCACAGTGATGATTAGTTACCGCCAAGCCTTTTGGTGACACAAATGATGCAGAGCAATAGCCTAAACCAACCACTGCATTGAGTGGATACTGGTTAAGATCTGCCACTTGTGAAGCCGGTAATTCGATACCAACGCGGTCAAACTCGCTTTGTAATTGTTTTAATTGATGCGGTTGCCACTGCCCTTCATCAGCGTGCGCGCTACCTACAGCGACAACACCCATTAGTGCTAATGAAGTTGTAATCATATTTTTTTTAATCATGTTAATCCTAGTCAGTGCAAAGCACTATTCCATTGTTACCTGAAAAAATCGCGCTAAGACTACCATAACCTTGATTGAGTAAAGGGATATTGCGATTAACAACGATTAGGGAGTGAAAGTAAAAAAGAAATACCCCTTGCTGAGAGTCTGAGTGCAAGGGGTATCATTATTAATATGATTTATTAAGCATTTGCTTTTAAAAAGTCATAAAGCTCATCTTTTAGCACGGCACGTTGATGCTTCTTTTCATGCATGTCAGCATCTTCAATGGGTGAGTTTTGCAATTCAAGCTCACGGATTTCTTTATCCATATCATCGTAACGCTGCATCGTTTTTTTAAAATGAGCGTCAGATTTCACAAGACTGTGGATTAATTCATTAAACTCTGGAAACTCATTTAACAACGAGTGTTTTTCACCTAGCATGGGCAACTCCTTTGACTAAAAATAAGGTTCAACTTCACTGTATCACGGCCTAAAATAGAGTCAATGCAGCAACCTTGTTCAAGATCAATAATGCAATCAATTCAGAAAAACGGCCTAAACATTTACCTTGAGCAAGGCTGATTTCTCGTATTAACTTCGCTAATACTTAAATTGATTAACCAAGCTTCTTAATTGCTCTCCTAATCGAGCGAGACTTTGACTCACTTCCATACTTTCTTCAGATGCTTCCATTGTTTGCTGGGAAATTTGCACAATAGAATTGATGTTTCTATTGATATCTTCCATGGTTGTGGTTTGCTCTTCAGCAGCTGTCGCAATTTGCGTATTCATATCGTTAATCGTATCCATTGACGAAAAAACAACATCAAGCGACTGACCAGCTTCTTGTGAACTTGCTACTGAGGAGTTACCAAATTCTTTGCTTTGTTTCATTGCGTCTACTGCTCCTTGAGAGCCTTTTTGTAAACGCTCAATCATCGCGTTTATTTCTGCTGTGCTTTGCTGTGTTCGCGCTGCAAGCGAGCGAACCTCATCTGCTACAACGGCAAATCCCCGGCCTTGCTCTCCTGCTCGAGCAGCCTCAATTGCCGCATTTAGCGCAAGTAAATTTGTTTGCTCCGCAATGCCGCCTATTACATCGAGTACCTTACTAATTTCAACCACATCAGTGGCTAACGCCCCAATTACTTGAGAAGACTTCTCTACTTCACTGGCTAGCTGTTGAACAGAAGAAATAGATTGCTGTACCACACTTTTAGCCGCTTTCGTTTCATTACTTGCTTCATCGGTTGACTGCGCCGCATTTGCTGCACTACGCGCAACTTCTTGCGCAGTCACTGTAATTTCATTCATTGCCGTAGCAACTGAATCAGTCTCTGTACCTTGTTGTAATATCGCCTCTTTTGAACGGATACTTATATCTCTTTGCCTATCTGTTGAATCAACAATTTCGTTGGTAGCAGTCGAAATTTCTTGTACCAGAACTTGCACCTTATAAACAAACTGATTAAATGCTCTAGCTAACTGCCCGAGTTCATCTTGCGATGATGCGTCAACTCGCTGAGTTAAATCTCCTTCCCCTTCAGCGATACTCTCCATGCTATTTAATAAAGTGTCTATTGGTGCTAATACCGTTTTATAAGAAACGATCAAGACAAGAGCACCGATGACAATAGCAATGGCTGTTAAAGACAGAATGCCAAAAAAAGCTTGATTAAGAACTTCTGCCGCTTTTTCATCTGCGTTGTCTGAAAAAGCATCAGCCTCTTCGGCTATCTCTTCAAAATAAGCATCGGCATTATCAACATCAACTTCTAATTCTTCTGTTAATTGATCGGCAAGCGCTTCTGCTGATAACTGATCTCGATAAGAATCAAATAAAGCATCTTCATTATTTGCGCTAGTTACCCAATTATTAAATGAAGCGATCAGTACTTTTGCATCTTCCTTATCTTCGTCTGACTCAGCTAAATTAGTAAGCACAGTAAAATATTCATCAGCTTGTTTAGCTAGGGCTTCAAATTCTTTTTGAATATTAGGAAGGTTAGCTGGGTCTTCCTCAGCTAAATACTCACCCGAGGTATCCTGCATTTCAATAACCAAACGCTGTAACTTTAAAGCGGCTTCAACAACTGGGTAGTCACTTTCAAATAAAGAACCAAGCACATCATTCACGGCACTCGCAGAGCCGCCTCGAGCGACAAGCGCATCGCCTTCATCTTCAGCTTTTTGCATTTCTTCTTCATTTTCAACTGCAAATTCATCGAGCATACTGATCAGCTTTGCACCTGAACTATCAAACTCATCGAGTAATTTCTCAGAGATGATTTCTTTTTCAAGTTCAATTAGCTTCTGTTCAGACATTTTTAGCGCATGAGATAAAAACTCATCTTGCTCGGTAGACGCTTTTTTTATTAACGCTACTCGCTCAGGTTTACTAATTAAAGTGAGTAGCTCTTGCTCTGTGTCATCAAATAGCTTTGCTAGCTCTTTAATTTCAGCGGCTCGGGCTTTTAATTCGGGGATTTCTTCACTTGCTAAGATCTCGTTAGCGACTTTTGCGGACTCCCACAAATTTGCAATCAAATCATCCGTAGTTTCCATCACTGGCACAACTTCATCACTGAGTTGATTAAGCTGATTTTCAAGCTGATTTTCAAGCTGATTAACATAAAAGAGAGATAACGCCCCCGAAATCAAAATTAGGGCGCCCATTAAAGTCAGTCCCGCAGTAAGGCGACCTCGAATAGTACCAAGAATGGACTGCATCACTCTCTCCTCAAATTAGATTCACTTATCTGCATGTTCTCTATCTAAATTTAATAATAGGATAGAACGAAAATTTCGCAGCTTGATAATCACAAAATATTAACAATATTTAGAAGTTAACTTGAGTTCAGAAAACAGACAGCAGGATTCGTTTTGAATAAGATTAGTAGAAAAAGATGTAAGCCATTGTTTTATATGAGCGGAGTGGATTTTCTATTTTGCGTAAAGATATAAAAAGAAAAAGCCCCGCATTGCTGCGAGGCTTTTTATGTAATTTGGTGAGTCAATCTATAAGTTAACTGAACCGTCCGATCACAACCTAGATTGACTAAATACCAACATGGTTTCAGAAGGTTTTGAATGTTTAAATACGAGCTGTTCCTACACCTTTGGTGTAGGGGTTTATGCAAAGTAAGATAACAGGTTTAACATCATATTAGATAAACAGGTCTCACTTTGTCGATTTTGCTGCTACCAAATGTTTCTAAAACTTAAATCATAGATGGCTGAGGCCACTATAATTATTATATAAAAAATACTAAATGCTAAGTATCATAGTTCAATGTTCGACTCTAAAACTTGTTCTTTCATCCAAGAGATAGGATTCCAAGTAACAGAGTGACGTTCTTTTACCGATTCAAGAGCACTTCCCCATTCAGTATTTATTATATGATGCTCAATAATCCCCCAAAAACCATGCTTAGAACCGGGAACATTAAGTGACAGGGGGAGTTCTTGTGGTCCCAATTCCCCATTCCGCTTCTTTACATAGTACGACTCGATTATCCAAATGGTGTATAAATGCGATTGCTTTCTTAATTTCCCGAGCAAGTCACTCACAATATCAAAGTGAATTAACCTCATTTTGTTAAAAGTGCAATGACTTGCTTTTTTACCTTCTACGGAGCACACCAAAGAATAGTATATCTCTTCATATATTGCCTTAAAGAAAGACAAACTTGTTGGTCTCAGCTTACTGATACTGTGTTTATCCCGTAAATCTGGATCGTTTTTGATGATCCAATCATGAGCTTTCTTCAAATCATTATAAATTGAATAATTATTTTTAGATGATCCCGCTATCTTACTTTTTACAGCCGTATTTCTTGACGATTGAGGGCTCTTTAGTATAGCTAAAATTAAAATGCATATATTCATTTGAATAGTAGGCATAAGTTGACGCAAGGTTTTGTTTGTAAGCGCAAGCATACGTGCTAACGTTCTTGCCATTGCAACCCATTCTTTTTTGAATTCGTTCTCAGATATGCCCAACTCATTCTTTAGTCCCTCAATTCGCTCATTCTCATTATTGGATGTTAACCAATCTGTGCTGTGCGAAAAGGTGAAAAACTCATCGCTACATAACTTAATAAGCTCATTTTCCGCAAGGAAGGAGTTAGAAAACTGATTCACCAAAATGGTATGCTGTAAATGGTCCATTAGCTTCTGATCATAGTCTTTATAGTGATGATTAACTAAACCTCCAACCACCTCAGATTTACACACGTCAAATCTATTTAAAATCTTATCCTTTATTGACTCTATATTTCTCCCTTCAGTTAAAGCAACCCATAGCTCTTGTTTAACTTGTTCTTCCAAAACTCGCAAATAATAAGGTACCTGATTAATCCGAAACGAATATGTATCATCACCAGCACCTTTTCCTTCATCAATTTCAAAGTAAAAGCGTTTAATAAGTGCCGTGTTTAATTTGGCGTGTTCGTCGCTACTCATATTGAAATCAACGATATTATCCATGCTAGCTTGATTAGCTTTATTTGGTTCCCTGTACCTAATCAACTCCATCCATTTCTTATTAATTAGACTTAACTTATGCTTAAGAACTACCAATTTAAAGCAGGATGATTTAGCTTCAACTTTATATTTTTCCTTAATTTTTTTCCCTTCTACATCTCCATCTTCATATGGTAATAGCTGTAAAATCCCCTCAATTTCTCGAGAAAGTTGAAAAGATTGATGTTCAATAGATGATCGCCCATATTCTTTTTGCAAATACGAAAGCAACCCCTTCTCATTTAACTCATAGTCTTTAAGCTTTCGAGGATTAGATGGCTCATATCGTGCCGGATATATGCAAAGTAAGTACCGATCAAAAAGCACTCCTCTATTCTTATAACATTCATCATTTATAAGCTCATTTTGAACATCAATACTTTGCTCTAAGAACTTTTCTTTATAACCTTCAGGTTCCTTATCTTCTATTAGATTAGCAATAAACTTTCGGTAAAGAGGGCTAAAGTATTCAGGCGTGTTATACCAATGCACTTCTGATTTACTGAGGTTCCGAATTAGCGTTTCTTCTTTCAAATTGTCAATTGTCTTGCTCAACGTCATAATTTATCCCTTAATAGGAAGCCATCACTTAAAAAACGTGATGGCTTAACCCAAATTTA
Source organism: Pseudoalteromonas sp. OFAV1 (assembly GCF_021532595.1). Lineage (NCBI taxonomy): Bacteria > Pseudomonadati > Pseudomonadota > Gammaproteobacteria > Alteromonadales > Pseudoalteromonadaceae > Pseudoalteromonas > Pseudoalteromonas sp. OFAV1. The sequence continues at coordinate 71,209 of NZ_JAKGBG010000008.1, read as the reverse complement.
ACCTGCGAATAACCCTTTACGACCTCTATGAGCATCAATTCGCTTGTATATGGTACCGCTTTGAATTCCAATTTTTTTGGATATTTCAGGAACAGAATAACCTTTGTCATACAAATTTTGCAGACTAGTATTCTGATCCTTAATTGGCATGTTGCTAAACAGCTCAGCATTGATTGCATTTTGAATTCCAGAAAAGAACATTTCTCTTTCTCCATACTAAATTTAAATAAAAACAAGTGCTGACTTAAGTAGTTGTTGGCTCTTGCACATTTATAATTGCATAGCTAGAGATATTTCACATGCGACAGAATCTTATAAAAAATAACTCGGCCTCTAAACCCCGAACAAAAATACCTTTTATATGACTTCAGATGATTGGAGATTTTTGTGTTTTTACAAAACAATTTACCGCTGAGACTCGGATTCATATAGAGATATGTGAATTTTTAGAAAGCCGCCTTTAAGACTAAGCGGTTACTAAAACTTTTGTAACAACTTACAATAAAACGATTACTTCCAGCGAAACAGCAAAGACATAAATGATTATCAATGGTAGTCATCTGGATCAGCTCCTCTACAGAGCATTTCCAGATATTTCAAGACCTCTTCAGTATCCAGTTCTTTTTGCCCGCCTTGAAGATACTCAAAGTAAATTGATTTCAGTTCATTAATGGCTCTGTTATGGCAGTGCTTTTTAGCATTATCTCCACTTTTATCGGCTGGTCTAAAAGTCAGATCCAAAAAGAAATTCCTCACTGCGACTTTTATTCCATTGTCGATAGAGAAATTGCAGTCAAACTGATTATGGGTTAGTTGCTTATAGTCCCCATAAGAAGACATCAACTCGTTAATGACCTCTTGGTTTTCAGGGTTTTTGTTACCCTGTACATAACTCTTCCACCCTCCTTGTTCTGGGCATAAGTACCTTGTCCATGAGTCTATTTTCTTCTTTGAAGCTACCAACTAAAGTATATCCGAAGACTTAGCTATATTACTTTAATATAACTAAGTTCTTCGGTTTAAAGAAAAAACTTCGTTAAATACCGAGGCTCTTGTGTTATTTGATGAGTCAGCCAGTAAGCCGCTGTTTTGTATGCGCGGAGTGGATTTTCTCCGGCCCAAAAAGCAAAAAGCCCGTAGATTCACTACGGGCTTTAATATGATTTGGTGAGTCAGCCAATAAGCCGGGTTCTGTCGTGGATAATCATTCGTCTAGGCCATAAATCGCTCTATGGCTCAAGCAACCTACCCGGTTCCAACGTGGGCCACGCCATAAGGAACCCTATTTGGTCTTGCTCCGGGTGGAGTTTACCTTGCAACCAACTGTTACCAGTGGCCCGGTGCGCTCTTACCGCACCCTTTCACCCTTACCAACCGAAGTTGGCGGTCTCCTCTCTGCTGCACTTGTCGTAGGCTCGCGCCCCCCAGCCGTTAGCTGGCACCCTGCCCTGTGGAGCCCGGACTTTCCTCCCCCTGCGCATTTTCGTTGCAGGCAGCGATTATCTCGGCTGACTCGGCGCGCAGTATACCTGAGCGCGCACGTCTATGCAGTAAAGAATTAGTCTTTTTCGTCAATAATTGCTTTATAAAGTGCGTTTTTCTTCAAACCAAAATACTCAGCCACAACACCACAGGCTTTTTTCAGTGGCATTTCGGCTTCGAGTAAACCGAGCATGCGGCGCGCATCTTCTGGAATGTCGTCACTTTGCTTTGCCTTGCCCGGTAACATCAATACGATTTCACCGCGCTGCTTAGTTGGATCATCCGTTAAAAACTGTTTTAACTCGGCAACCGTGCCATTGAAAAAAGTTTCGAAGGTTTTGGTAAGCTCTTTAGCAAATACCACTGGCTGCTCTGCACCGAGCGCTGCTTCTAAATCATCAAGGCTCGCCATAATGCGGTGGGTACTTTCATACATGATGCTAGTAATACCTGAGTTAACCGCTTCGATAAAAAAGCTCTGCCTTGCTTTACTCTTTGCAGGTGTAAAACCAATAAACTGAAAACGGTCTGTCGGTAAACCAGAACAACATACAGCGGTAATTGCAGCACATGCTCCCGGTACTGGCGTAACATGCGCGCCTTGTTCACGGCATAAATTGACCACCGCATAACCTGGATCGCTAATCAGTGGCGTGCCGGCATCAGATACCAGCGCAATATTCATTCCTTGCTCTAGCCAGTCGACAATTTGTTGCGCTTTTTGTTTCTCGTTGTGGTCATGTAAAGCAAAGGTTTTTGCTTTGATATTAAAGTGGCTTAACAACTTTCCTGTGTGACGAGTATCTTCAGCGGCTATTAAGTCAACCTCAGATAGGGTTTGGATGGCACGCTGGCTGATGTCATCAAAGTTACCAATAGGCGTGGCAACAATGTAAAGAGTGCCGATTTTATCTGAATTGTCCTCATTTAACATTGAGGTCTCCTGCGTCAGTCAGTAATATAAGCAAATCGCGTTAACGTATTGGGAAATCATTGTGCGACTTAAACTTGTTAGTCTATTAATTGTATTGTCGGGGTTATCGGCTTGTAGCACAACCGAAAAACAACTAAATACTGCAGAAAATCAGTCAGGCCAAGCTGAGCTTGGACTATCACAACTAACCGACGCACAATCAATGTATCAAACGGCACTACTCCGCCAAGGTGCCGATAAAATCCAACTTCTTTATACTGCTCGCGATGCTGCAATTAACGAAGAGCGCTGGGAACTGCTAGAAAAGATCTGCCTTGAACTTGAAAGCACGCCAAGTGTCGATCAAATTCAAAACAAACTTTATATCGCCCTTGCCCTAGAGCAACAAGGTAAGAGCGACTTAGCGCTAGCACAACTACAACAGCTTGAGCCTCAGTTAACGCAGCCTGAGCATCAAGCATGGCACAAATACTTAACAGCACGGGTATATGCTTCTCAAGGTATGCCTAAACTAGCTATGCCATTTTACTTTGCAGCATCAACATTAAGCAGTGAAAACAATTTTACTGTCGCTAATTTAAATAAAGATTTGTGGCAAAGCCTTACCCAGCTTTCATCCTATGCTCTTGAGCGCTTTAACCGAGGTTCTGTTGTACAACAAGGCTGGGTTAACTTAGCGCTTTATCATCAAGTTTATTTAGGTGCACCGGTAGAACTTCATCAAGCAATGAATAACTGGTTACGCCGTTACCCTGGCCACCCTGCGGCAGAAGTTTTGCCAAAAAAGGTCACTGAGCTTGTACAAATCGAACCATTAGAAGTAAATCGTTTAGTGGTACTTATTCCGCAATCGGGTGCCAATGAACGTTTGGGCGACGCCTTAAAAGCAGGCGTGCTTGCGGCACTTGATAACAGAGCAATAACAGAAACCCTATTTATTGATGAATCATTACCGGCAGAAGAGATAGCACTTAAGTTAAGCGAGTTTAAAGCTGACTTTGTTATTGGCCCATTGCTTAAAAGTAATATTGAAAAATTGAATTCGGCACAAACGCTGGTTGATTACCCAGTGATGCACTTAAACAGCTTTGATGGCGAACGGATCTCACAGCAGCACTTTTTCTTTGCTCTTAACCCTGAACATGAAGTTCAACAAGCTTTAGAACGCTTTTTAACTGCGGGCTACCAAAAGCCCATGTTACTTGCACCTAATAATAATAATGGTCAGCGCTTGGTTGAATACTTTAACACTCAATGGCAGCGTTACAGCGAAGTAAAACCGCAAATTGGCTTTTACTCTGATAAAGCAGATATGCCTAAAACAATTACCGGCTTGCTTGAGGTAGACCAAAGTAAAGAGCGTATTAATGTTGTTAAATCATTATTTAAGCAAGAAGTTGAAAGTGAAACCCGTTCTCGTAGCGATATAGATGTAATTTACATTTTAGGTGATGCCACCGAAACACGTTTAATTAAACCCTATTTAGACGTTAACGTAAGTACTTTTGCTGACCGCATTCCGCTTTACGCCAGCTCAAAAAGTCACAGTAAACAAATTGATAGAACCGATAAAGGCGATTTAGATGGCCTTTATTTTACGGAACTACCTTGGATGCTCGAAGGTCAAATTCAACAACATAACTTGCGTCAACAGTATGATAGCTTGTGGCCTGAACATGCTGACATCAACCAACGCCTTTTTGCTATGGCGTTCGATGCAACCAGTATGCTGGGTGAAGTAAAACAACTTAGTATGGTGCAAGGCAAACGCTTTACAGGAATCAGCGGCGACCTTAGCATTGCCAGTAATGGCTATGTAACCCGCAGCCTAGACTGGGCTCAATACAAAAATAAGCAAATAATCGCTGTTGATTTACCAACAGAGCAACCTATTCCTTTATTTATGCAATCAGCATCGAGGTATAACTCAGCTGATTAAATTAACGCATGCTCAAGGATGAAGCTATGTCGTGGTTTAAGCAATTGTGGCAAAATAGCCGCGAAAAAGGTCTGTATTATGAAAAGCAGGCCGAACAGTATTTAATACAGCATGGATTAGTTGCTATTGAGCGTAACTATCTGTGTAAGTATGGTGAGCTTGATCTCATTATGCGTGATGGACAAACTTTAGTGTTTGTTGAAGTGAAATTTAGAAAAAACACCCTTCGAGGGGGTGCTAACGTTGCACTCAGCAAACAAAAGCAGCAACGATTAAGGCGAACAATTGCCCATTATCTTGCAGAGAAAAAAATATCAAACCAGGCTATGCGATTAGATTATCTGGCCATTACCGGCGAGACTAACAGTGCAATTAACTGGTTTAAAAATGTTTACTAACGCTTATGGCGTCAGCTTAATTGGTAGGTTATGCAAGAAACAATAAAAAAGATCTTTACCGAAAATATTCAAGTTCAAATTGCCGCAGGTGAAGTACTGCCAAGCGCCCTCGAATCAGCCGCATTTACCATTGCGCAAAGTCTAATTAATGGTAATAAATTGCTTTGTTGCGGCACGCCAAGCTGCCACATGCTGGCTCAACATATGGCTGGGCTATTAATTAACTTTTATGAAACTGAGCGTCCATGCCTACCAGCTGTTGCGCTCGCTCAAGAACAGGTTAATTTAGGCTCGACAAACCAAACAGATGAGCACGAAACCTTTGCAAGGCAAATTCGTGCGTTTGCCCAGCAAGGTGACCTGCTTTTAGCTATCGCGATTAATGGCAATGAAAAACACATTATTTCTGCGGTTGAGGCGGCACTTACTCGCGATATGAAAGTCATAGTATTAGTCGGTGATGACGGCGGTGAATTAGTTGGATTATTGGGCCCCAATGATGTTGAAATTCGCGTGCCATCAAAGCGCCCTAGTCGTATTGTTGAATCACATTTAGTGAACTTACACTGTTTAAGTGAGCTTATTGATTTAACCTTATTCCCACAGGAAGAAAATTAATGTTAAAACAGTCTCTACTTGTAATTAGTACCGTATTATTACTACAAGGGTGTGCTGCAGCAGTTGTTGCAGGCACTGCAGGCGCAGTCACAGCAGCAAATGATCGTCGCACAATTGGCTCACAAATTGACGATAACAACATCGAAATTAAAAGTTCAATCGCTATCAGTGAAATTGAACGTTTACACAAATTTGCTAACGTGAACGTTATTAGCGTTAACGGTATTGTATTAATGATTGGTCAAGTGCCTAACCAAGAAATGAAAGAGCAAGCACAACGTGCAATTGAAGGCGTTGATGGTATTCGTAAAATTCATAACCAAATTCGCATCAGCTCTAATATTGGCATGAGCACACAAACACACGATTCATGGTTAACCTCAAAAGTGAAAACCCAATTACTCACCACTGAGAATATCAGCAGTAACAACATTAAAGTCATAACAGAGAATGGAGAGGTGTTCTTAATGGGCTTAGTGAGTGATACAGAAGCCAACTTAGCGGTTGATGTGGCACGAAACGTATCAGGTGTTGAGCGTGTAATTAAAGTGTTTGAATATCTATAATACGAACTGTAAGTTGATAATAAAAAACCCGCTTTATAAGCGGGTTTTTCGATTTTAATAAGGCTATTTGATCACTCGTAAGTGAGCACCTTTTTTCTTCTCTGGTTTAGTTGGTGGTTCATCATCTGGCGTTACATCGTCAGGCGTGTCTACACTTTCTAATACCGGAGCAAAATCGTCTTCGTCCTCGATGAATTCTTCTGCAGTAAATACAGTCCCTTCACCATTCTCACGTGCATAAATTGCGAGCACAGCACCCATAGGTACATACACTTGCATAGGTTGACCACCAAACCGAGCATTAAAGCTCAGTTGCTGGTTATCCATAGCAAATTGCGTGACCGCTGATGGGCTGATGTTTAAAACGATCTGGCCGTCTTGAACAAACTGTGTTGGTACTTGTACAGCAGGAAAATCAGCATTCACCACTAAGTGTGGTGTACATTGATTATCAACAATCCAATCAAAGAAAGCGCGTAGTAAATAAGGACGATTAGGCGTCATTATAAACGGATCTCACGCTCTGCTTCAGTTAATGAAGCTTGGAATGATTCACGCTCAAATAAACGCAGCATGTATTCTTTAAGCTCTTTAGCACCAGCACCATTAAGTTCAATGCCAAGCTCAGGTAAACGCCATAATAACGGCGCTAAGTAACAATCAACTAAGCTGAACTCTTCGCTCATAAAGTAAGGAGCTTCAGAGAAGATAGGTGCGATTGCAAGTAACGCTTCAGTAAGCTCTTTGCGTGCTTGTGCTGCTTCGCTGCTACCGCTAGTGATCTTATTCGCTAGACTATACCAATCCGTATCAATACGGTGCATCATCAGACGACTACGGCCACGCATAACCGGATATACTGGCATTAGTGGAGGATGAGGAAAACGTTCATCAAGGTATTCCATGATGATGTTTGCCTGATATAAACCAAGCTCACGATCGATCAGTGTTGGTACTGTACCGTAAGGGTTAATTTCATGAAGTGCCTCTGGCAGGTTATCCTTTTCAGCCAGGTGAATGTCAACACTTACACCTTTTTCAGCAAGTACAATACGTACTTGGTGGCTATACATACAGTTAGCACCAGAAAACAGGGTCATTACAGGGCGCTTATTGGCAGCTACGGCCATGCCTACCTCCATTATATTACAAAAACAGCAATAGGGGCTTAAGCCCCTATCACAAAATTACCTTTCAAAACGTCCAGAATTAGTGAACATCTCTCCAGTATTCTTTCTTCAGCATGAATGCCAAGATAAATAGAATCACTAAGAAACCAATTACCTTAAGACCTAACGCTTCTGACTCTAAACGTGACGGCTCGCCAACGTAAGCTAAGAAGTTAGTTAAATCACGAGCAGCTTGGTCATACTCGTCAACACTCATTTCACCTGAACCATCTGTTTCAGTGCCAACAACTTTAGTCACAGTGTGACCGTGTTCTTCCACTTCTTCAGTGATTGGTGTTGGTAAGCCTTGTAGTTCTTGAAGAACGTGCGGCATACCTACCGATGGGAAAACAACGTTGTTTACGCCAAACGGACGAGATTCATCTTTGTAGAATGACTTCAGGTAAGTGTAGATCCAGTCAGTACCACGAACTCGCGCTACAAGCGTAAGATCTGGTGGCGCTGCGCCAAACCATTTAGCTGCGTCATCTTTATCAATCGCGTTTTTGATGTGGCTACCTACTTTTGAGCCATCAAAAATCAGTTGCTCTTGACCAATCTCAGTAGGAATACCGATGTCGCGGAACGTACGCTCATAACGTTGATACTGCATTTGGTGACAACCAAGACAGTAGTTCATGAACAATTTAGCACCGCGCTGTAAAGACGCATTGTCTTTAAGGTCAATGTTGGCATCCATTAAAGGAACCGAAGGACCCGCTGCCATTGTCAACGATGGCAACAATGCGAATAAACCGATAATTAGCTTTTTCATCATTTCGTCAACCTCGTTGGTAATGGCTTAGTTTTCTCATTCTTACTGTAAACAAATAACAATACGAAGAACATGAAGTATGTCACAGTCGTGATTTGTGATAACAGCGTTTTGAAATCAGTTTGTGGAGTTGCACCAACCCAACCTAAGATAACGAACGTTACCACGAATTGAGCAATGTTTAACTTGTGTAAGCCACAACGATAACGAATAGAACGAACCGAACCACGGTCAATCCAAGGTAGTAACGCAAGCACTACGATAGATGCACCCATCGCGATAACACCGATTAGTTTATCTGGGATAGCGCGCAGAATCGCATAGAATGGCGTGAAGTACCAAACAGGGAAAATGTGCTCAGGTGTTTTCAGTGGGTTAGCTGCTTCGAAGTTTGGCGCTTCTAAGAAGAAACCATTCATCGCAGGCATAAAGAATACAACCCAACAGAATAATATTAAGAAACCAACCACACCCACAATATCTTTCACTGTGTAGTAAGGGTGGAACGGGATTGCATCAACAATGTCTTTCTTGTTGGTGTAATACTCGTGGAATTTAAATTTAGGCTTGTCTTCTTCAGCTACAGTGCCTTTCTTACGTTTGATTTCAACACCGTCTGGGTTGTTTGAACCCACTTCGTGTAGTGCAACAATGTGTAAGAATACTAAGATAACGATAACTAAAGGTAGTGCAATTACGTGTAGTGCAAAGAAGCGGTTAAGCGTTGCACCTGAAATTACGTAGTCACCACGGATCCAAAGCGTTAAGTCATCACCAATTACCGGAATCGCACCGAATAGTGAAATGATTACCTGTGCACCCCAGAAAGACATTTGTCCCCAAGGCAATAAGTAACCCATGAATGCTTCAGCCATAAGCGCTAAGAAGATGAACATACCGAATAACCACAGTAACTCACGTGGTTTTTGGTAAGAACCGTAGATCATGCCACGGAACATGTGCAGATATACAACGATAAAGAACGCTGATGCACCTGTTGAGTGAAGGTAACGTAGTAACCAACCGTATTCAACATCACGCATGATGTATTCTACCGATGCGAAAGCACCTTCAGCAGACGGTACGAAGTTCATTGTTAACCAGATACCAGTTACGATTTGGTTAACAAGTACTAACATGGCTAGAGAGCCAAAGAAGTACCAGAAGTTAAAGTTTTTTGGTGCTGGATACTGTGCAATGTGCATGTTCCAAACACGTGTCATTGGAATACGATCGTCGATCCAACCAATAATTTTACCAAACATTACGCCACTCCTTTTTCTTCACCGACTAAAATAGTCGTGTCATCAAGGAAGGTATACGGAGGGATTTCTAGATTTAATGGTGCAGGTACAGATTGGAATACACGACCCGCCATATCAAATTTAGAACCGTGACACGGACAGAAGAAACCGTCGTCTGTGCCCTCTACTTTTTCACCAAAGCCACCTTGTAGGAAGCTAGGAGAACAACCTAAGTGCGTACAAATACCAACAGCAACGAAGATCTCAGGACGTTGAGAACGGTATTCGTTTGTTGATGATTCAGGTTGTTGAGGCTCTTCAGATGCAGGATCACGAAGTTGACCTTCATGTTCTTTCATCTGTTCAAGCATTCTTGGTGTACGATTAATAACCCAAACAGGTTTTCCTCGCCACTCAACACGTATTAATTGTCCTGGCTCAAGCTTGCTGATATCTACTTCTACAGGCGCACCCGCAGATTTAGCTCGCTCACTTGGATTCCAAGACGCAATAAAAGGAACAGCAGCCCCAGCCGCACCAACACCACCAACAACAGAGGTAGCTATGGTTAAAAAGCGACGTCGGCCATTGTCTACAGGCGCATTGCTCATCCACTTATCTCCACTATGATTCCCAACACTTGCCATATTGAGAACATCAGTTACAGCAGGTTAATTTTTAGAAATTTTAAAATAGACGCGATCATAATTAAAAGCCTTGATTAAAACAAGGTTATTCACAGTCCCATGCTCGAATAAACCCATTTTAATAGTTGATTAATTAGGGCCAGCTCGAGCATGAAGCCGCTGGTTATGATAACGCATATAAAAAAACAATATACTGACCAAGATCAACCTCACTAAGAGGAAACAGAATTCTGTATTAGCTGTTGTTGAACTCACTCACATTACTTGCCCCCCAATTGTAGCAAAAAAATTCATCAATTAACTGATGGATTTAAGCTAATTTCGCTAAATCGTGAAGTTTTTTTACTGTAATACGCAGTAATTACTATCAGCGGTTAAATATCGAACGAAAAAAGGTAGGGTTTTTACTATCAGCTATCAGTCTTCAGCGTTCTGATCTGTGATCTGACCCCGATATAACCTGAGAAATGGATGTAAAACATCAATAACTGAGCCCCCTCTCGATCTGCTAAAAACTGACTTCTGAAAGCTGATGGCTCCAAGAAACAAAAAACCCAGCCGGAGCTGGGTTTTTGGTATTCTGATAAACGTAAATATTAACGTTTTGAGAATTGTGGACGCTTACGTGCTTTCTTAAGACCCACTTTCTTACGCTCAACTTTACGTGCATCACGTGTAACGAAACCTGCTTTACGAAGTGTAGGACGTAGAGACTCGTCAAACTCCATAAGTGCACGAGTGATACCGTGACGGATAGCACCAGCTTGACCAGTAGTACCGCCACCTGAAACAGTGATGTGTAGGTCAAACTTTTCAGTCATTTCAACGTGCTCTAATGCTTGACGAACAACCATGCGAGCAGTCTCACGACCGAAATACTCTTCTAGAGAGCGCTTGTTGATTACGATGTTACCAGTGCCTGGGCGTAAGAATACGCGAGCACTTGAACTTTTACGACGACCTGTACCGTAGTATTGATTTGCCATGATAGTGCTCCTTAAATGTCTAGAACCTGAGGCTGTTGTGCAGCATGGTTGTGCTCAGTACCTGCGTAAACTTTAAGTTTACGGTACATTTCGCGGCCTAAAGGACCACGTGGCAACATGCCTTTAACAGCTTTTTCGATAATCATTTCAGGCTTTGCAGCTTGAAGCTTGTCGAAAGTAGTAGACTTAAGACCACCTGGGAAACCAGTGTGTGCGTGGTACATTTTGTCTTTTGCTTTATTACCAGTAACAGTAACTTTCTCTGCATTGATAACGATGATGTAATCACCAGTATCTACGTGAGGAGTGTACTCAGCTTTATGCTTACCGCGTAGGCGACGAGCGATTTCAGTAGCGATGCGACCTAAAGTTTTACCTTCAGCGTCAACTACGTACCAGTCACGTTTTACTGTTTCTGGCTTAGCAACAAACGTTTTCATTTATTAAAATCCAATGTTTTTTAATTTAAAACCACAGGTAATTATTATTAATTACCGCTCTAAGTTGAATGCTTTAACCCCTTCGAGTTTAAGACTTTGAGCCATCAATTAGAGGCTAAACTAATATCTGGCAATAGAACGCAACGTGGCAGACGCGGGAGTATACCAGCACTTAAACCACATTGCTATATGATGGTTGTTTTTTATTCGAGAAATTCAGCAATCAGCAATCAGCAATCAGCAATCAGCAATCAGCAATCAGCAATCAGCAATCAGCAATCAGCAATCAGCAATCAGCAATCAGCAATCAGCAATCAGCAATCAGCAATCAGCAATCAGCAATCAAAAGCTTAAAAATCGAAAAATGAATGTAAAGCTACTTCAGTTCATTAACACAAATAACTAAACCACTATCTCGATCAGCTAAAAACTGACGGCTGAAAGCTGACAGCTCTACTACGCTAGATGCTCTCTCGCTAAATATTCTAGCGATTGCATTTCTTGCAATCGACTGATGCAGCGCTTAAATTCAAAATTTAAGTTACCTTCGCTATACAGCTCAGTTATGGGCTTTTCAGCAGAAATAATTAACGTCACATTACGCTCATAAAACTCATCAACTAACGCAATAAAACGGCGAGCTGCATCATCATTAGCTTGGCCGAGCGCTTTAACATTCGATAAAATAACAGTGTTATAGAGTCGGCTGATTTCCATGTAGTCGACTTGGCTTCTCGCTGTTTCGCACAACTCACTAAAGTCGAACATAACGATACAATCAGCTACCTTTCGCGTTTTTATCAATCGGCCTTCGATTTCAATCGCTTTATCGAGCACGCCAGGCTCTGGCGACAACTTATCAAAGTATTCAAATAAATTATCATCCGCTTGCTGATCAAGTGGGCTATGAAAAATTTCGGCTTGCTCAAGGGTACGTAAGCGGTAATCAACACCCGAGTCCACATTAACAATCTCGGTGTTAGCTTTTACTAGTTCAATAGCTGGTAAAAAACGCGCGCGTTGCAAACCGTTTCGGTATAGCTCGTCGGGTACAATGTTTGAAGTTGCCACTAATACGATACCGCGCTCAAATAACGCTTCCATCAGGCCACCTAACAGCATGGCATCAGTGATATCTTGAACAAAAAACTCGTCAAAACAAATAATATCTGTTTCTGCTTTAAATATATCTGCAACCACATTTAATGGATTACTGGTATTTTTTAACTTTTTAAGCTCATCATGAACACGATGCATAAAACGATGAAAGTGCACACGCATCTTACGTTCAGTAGGTAAAGCTTCGTAGAAAGTATCGACTAAATAGGTCTTACCTCTACCTACTCCCCCCCAAAAATAGAGCCCTTTTATGGCTGGCGTGCTATCTTTAGAGAAGAGTTTGGCAAACCACCCCTTAGCGGCTGGTTTCTCTGCCGTTAGGTCATCATAGAGCCTTTGCAAATGACGCACAGCATTTTCTTGCGCTGCATCATGTACAAAGTCTTCACGTTGTAAATCTTGTTGGTACTTCTGCCAAGGAGTCATAGGTCGTTACAATAAAACACAGTTAAATTTGCAGAGTATATTAACACGCATCGTATCTCAGGGTATATTAACCCGCAGTATGATTTCACAATCAAATTAAGCATATTTTAATAATGATTGGACTATAAGTGCTTTTACAGCATTTGTTTTTGTTATTTTTTCCCAAAGGGGTAGATTTATGGGCACAATTACCTGGGTAGGTATTCTTATCATCGTTGCAATTTCGGCATTTTTCATTGGTGCGTTTGTAACAAAGAAACAATTTAAGCAAGATGAGTTAGAACAACAAGTAGAGCAAGCTAATAATGCACTTGAGCAATACCGCCAAGATGTTGCCGATCACTTGGCAAGCACAGGGAAACTTGTCTCAAAGATGAAAGATAACTATGACCAGCTTCTCAACCATGTTGAAGAAACGAACAAACTATTATTAGCAGATAAAAAGCAACACCCTAACGAGCCGTTCTTTTCAAAAGAAACCACTGAGCAATTGCAAAGCTCATTACAAGACCGTCGTGGCGATCGCTCAAGTGCAGAAGCACAACCTGCAGACTATGTGGTCGGTGAAACAGGGTTATTTACTGGTTCAAATAAAGTTTCAGAACATTCTAAAGCCTCTTGATGAACTTTTTTTTGACCCCATAGTCTTTAGATATAACAGCTTTATATCTAAACCAAGAAAAGGGCTGCTTATGCAGCCCTTTTTAGTTTTTGCTTTATCTCTGATGTGGAGTAAACCCTGACTATGAAAATGAAATTATCTGTTATTAGTGCTGCTATTTTATCTTCAAGCTTATTGTTAGCGCCTGCAGTTTCAATGGCTAAACTGCCAGTGGCGGTAAATGGTCAACAGTTACCAACCCTTGCACCAATGTTAGAACAAATAACCCCTGGCGTGGTGAGTATTCAAGTTTCAGGCTCAAAAGAAGTTCGTCGTCGTCCAACACCGTTTGATGACTTTTTTGGCGTACCACGCGGCGGTAGTCAAAAACGTGAATTTAGCGGCCTTGGTTCTGGCGTCATAATTAATGCAGACGAAGGGTATATTGTTACCAATAACCACGTTGTCGAAGATGCAGAAAAAATGATTGTCACCCTTGAGGATGGTCGTGAGTACGAGGCAACCAGAATTGGCAGTGATAAAGAATCAGATATTGCATTGCTGCAAATTGATGCTGATGACTTAACTGAGCTAAAAATTGCCGACTCAGATAAACTGCGCGTGGGTGATTTTGCGGTAGCAATCGGTAACCCATTTGGTTTAAGTCACACAGTAACCTCAGGTATTGTGAGTGCGCTTGGTCGCAGTGGTTTAAACATAGAAGGTTATGAAGACTTTATTCAAACCGACGCGGCTATTAACCAAGGTAACTCTGGTGGTGCATTAGTAAACCTAAATGGTGAGCTGATTGGTATTAACACCGCAATTTTAGGCGCATCAGGTGGAAACGTAGGTATTGGCTTTGCTATCCCATCAACCATGATGAAAAACCTCGTTGATCAAATTATTGAGCATGGCGAAGTTCGTCGCGGTTCACTGGGCATTTCAGGTCGCCCGCTTGACGCTGGCCTTGCTAAAGCACAAAAACTTGATGTAAAACAGGGTGCCTACGTTATGCAGGTGATGGATGACACCGCAGCAAGCAAAGCGGGTATCAAAGCCGGTGACGTGATCATCAGCGTCGATGGCACTGAGATCAGCGGGTTCCATGAACTACGCAGCAAAATTGCTACGCTTGGTGAAGGCAAACGCGTAAAACTAGGTATTTATCGAGATGGTAAAGTTAAAATAGTAAATGTAACCCTCGATGGCGCAGCTTCACTAACAGCAGCTGGCGAAGAAACTCACCCAGCTTTCCAAGGTGCAACACTAGAGAACACTCAGAAGAGTGATGGTAAAGGAGTTGAAATAACCAGTGTGGCAGCACGCTCTCCAGCTGCGCGGGTAGGCCTTGAAGAAGGTGACGTGATTATGCAAGTAAACCGTCAACGTGTTGAAACAATCCGCGACATGAATAAGATTATCGAAAACACTAAAGGTAATATCGTCCTAGGAGTAAAACGAGGTCGAGAACTTATTTTTGTATTAATTCAATAATTTTATTTGATTTTTCATGAAAAAATAACAGTGGTGCTTGCCGCTGTTATTTTTTTTGTGCCATCATTAAATAATTGCTCATTGATAATAAGAATATTGTGCTAAAACTTTTGAAATTTATCCTACCGCCGCTTTTTACTGGTTTAGGTATCGCCTTCTTGGTCGTGCTTTTTAGCCCGAGTTTACGTAGCGCTTTATTACCCAACATGAATTTACCCGTTGCGATCAGCTCGCAGCATATGAGCTTTGCCGATGCAGTGCAACGTGCAGCCCCTTCTGTGGTAACTATTTTTTCCGAAAGTATTTCTAACCAACCACGCTACAAACGTCAAAACACTGTTCAGGCACTTGGCTCAGGCGTCATTATGTCGCAAGACGGTTACATTCTGACTAATTATCACGTTATTAAAAATGCTGACTTGATCATTATTACCCTGGCAGACGGTCGTCGTTTTTATGATGTTCAAGTGATTGGTTTTGATAGTGAAACAGATTTAGCTTTATTAAAAATAAACGCTGAACACTTACCTGTCATTCCTGTTAATGACAATTTTAAACCACGTGTAGGCGATGTTGTTTTAGCTATTGGTAACCCACTTAATTTAGGTCAAACCATTACCCAAGGTATTATTAGCGCTACAGGAAAGCAAAACTTAATCGACAGCCCTTACAGCAGCCTATTACAAATGGATGCCGCCATAAATGTAGGAAACTCAGGTGGCGCATTAGTTAATTCACGTGGTGACTTAGTAGGTATCACGTCGGCGCAATTCAAAACCCATGCAGACTTGGATATCCAAGGTATTTTCTTTGCAGTGCCCTACTCAATCGCTAAAGACATCATGGATATATTAATCAAACATGGTCGTGTTGTACGAGGTTATTTAGGTTTTAGAGGCACCGGCATAGATAGCACAGGCAAAGATGTTAGTGATAACTTTACGCCTGTAGCAGGAATGCGTATTACCGAGCTAGACCCGTTTGGACCAGCGTGGCAAGCGGGGATCAGAGAAACCGATATCGTAATTAAAATCGGCGGTATTTCGGTTGCTAACCCACAACTAGTTTTAGACAAACTAGCAAAAACTGAACCGGGCAATAAGCTAGAATTTGAAGTCTATCGTGATGGTGAGATATTAAAGATTATGGTTACTGTTGGCGAACTAGAGTCAAAATCTTAACCAAAAAAAAGCCTAACAGACGTTAGGCTTTTTTATAAGTATTAAGTTATTAGCTTGAACGGCGCTTAATATTAGCACCCAGCGCACTTAGTTTGTCTTCAATACGCTGATAACCACGGTCAACGTGGTAAATGCGATCAACAACTGTCTCACCTTGCGCCACAATACCAGTTAAAATAAGGCTTGCTGACGCACGTAAATCTGTCGCCATCACTTGCGCGCCCGATAACCTTTCTGTATCACCACAAATTGCTGTATTACCTTCTAAGCGAATATTTGCGCCCATACGCTGTAACTCAGGCACGTGCATAAAACGATTTTCAAAAATCGTTTCAGTGATGGTAGCACTGCCCTTCGCTACCACATTTAAAGCGGTAAATTGCGCTTGCATGTCGGTTGGAAAGCCCGGGTGTGGCATGGTCTTAATGTTAACCGCTTTTAATTCACGACCACGCATATCAAGGTAAATACTGTTATCAGTCACTTCAACCAAAGCATTCGTGGCGCGTAACTTTTCAATCACGGGATCTAGGCTATGGTGATCTGTGTTTTTACACAATACTTCGCCGCCAGCCATTGCCGCAGCTACCAAGAAAGTACCTGTTTCAATGCGGTCTGGAAGAATACTGTACTCACAACCAGATAACGACTCAACACCTTCAATTTCGATGCGGCTTGTACCTGCACCGCTGATTTTAGCGCCCATCGCAATTAAGCAATTCGCAAGATCAGTGATCTCAGGTTCGCGTGCAGCGTTTTCAAGAACTGTTTTACCATCAGCCAGCGTTGCGGCCATGAGTAAGTTTTCTGTTGCGCCAACACTCACCATTTCCATGAAGATTTCGGCGCCTTTTAAACGACCATCAACTTTGGCATTGATATAACCATTTTCAACCTTGATCACTGCGCCCATGCGCTCAAGTCCTTGAATATGAATATCAACCGGGCGGGCACCAATGGCACAACCACCAGGCAGTGAAACTTGTGCTTCACCGAAACGTGCCACTAAAGGCCCCAGAGCAAGCACAGAGGCACGCATTTGTTTTACCAGCTCATACGGAGCTAAAGTTTTATCAACCGTCGCGCCATCAATGATCAGCGTATCTTGCTGCCATTCTACCGTTGCACCAAGCGTTTTAAGTAAAGCTTCGGTGGTGCCGATATCACGTAAGCGAGGTACGTTACTAAAAGTACTTTTACCTTGCCCAAGCAGTGCTGCAAACAAAATAGGAAGTGCGGCGTTTTTAGCGCCAGAAATAGTGACTTCACCTGCCAGCGAGGTGCCACCTTGAATAACAAATTGATCCATGAGGAGGCCCTGAAACTATTGAGGTAAAATAAATTTTTGTTCGCGTTTCCATTCAGTCGGCGTGAACGCTTTGATTGATACAGCGTGGATTGTACCGTCTGAGATTGTTGACATTAACGGAGCATAGACCAATTGTTGTTTCTTAACGCGCGTTAAACCGTCAAAACACTCACCAACAGCAATCACTTCGTAGTGGCTACCGTTTGCTTTAACAATCACTTCGTCTAGCTTTAATTCGTCGCGTAATAACGTTTCGACTTGGCTTGTTTCCATAAATCTCACTCAAATAAGGTTGTGACCTGTCCCAACTGCATCAAGTTTTGCAGTTGCTCAGGAATATTTTGCAATTCAAGGCGAATACCTTGCTGCTTTAATTCTGCGAAAGAGTGAATTAACCAAGCTAAGCCCGCCGTGTCAACCCTAGATACACCAGAAAGGTCAAAATACCACGTTTTGTGTGTAGATTGTGACTTGGTGTTCAGAAGGCGTTCATTGGCGATAGAGTTTCGGGTCAGTTCACCACTGACCCGAAACTGATTATCCTCGAGTTGAGTAATATCAACGTTACTCATCGCCACCTTCACCTCTAAACTGCACTGGTAGTTGGCTCTTTTGCTCAAGTAAGTCACTCACGTGTTCGATACCTTGTTGACGCAAAATGCCTTGTAATTCACTTTGTTTAGCGTCAAGCAGGCTAATACCCTCGGCAATCATGTCGTATGCACGCCAATCACCATCTCGGTCTTCACGTACTTTAAAGTCAATTTTAATATCAGGCTTACCTGGTTCCACAATTTTCGTTTTGACTAGTACCACATCTTGACCTTTAAAAGGCTGGGCTGGGCCAAACTCAACACTTTGGTTTGTATACTGCGTAAACACACCAGCGTATGTAGCAATTAGGTATTTTTGAAACACATCAATGAAGTGTTGCAAATCTTTGATTGCTTTTGCCTTTTCTTCTTTATCTTCGATTGCACGTACTTTTGATACATGGTTACCTAACACACGAAGTGCAGCGTACTTGTAGTCAATGTAAGGCATTAACTCTTCTTCTACGATCACTCTTAGATATTCTTTATCTTTGGCGATTAAAGGCTGATCTTTAGTAATACGTGCAAAGGTATTATCTGATACTTTGCGCACCATTTTGTATGGGTCTTTTAAATCGACCTCAGGCTCTGCAGCGTGTACACCTACCGTAAACACCACGCTTAAAGCGATTAGAAATTTTTTAAATATCATTATTCACTTCCTTGGTTGAACAAGAACTGACCTATCAGCTCTTCTAATACTAATGCTGACTTGGTATCGGTGATGTAATCACCATCAGCAAGCGCTTTACTTTCAACACCAAACAAATCATCTAAAGCAGCATCATCTTGAGCGGCTGTCACTTTTTCACCCATGCAGCGTTGCTCTGCAGAATCGGCAGCAATAACCGGGTTAATACCCAAGTACTGCTCCCCTAAAATACCTGATGTTAAAATAGAGATAGAGGTTGTATCTGAAAACTTACACAAATAGTTTGCGTCAATCGCCATGTTAACTACTGGCACAAACTCTTTTGGATCAATTGAAATTGACTCAACACGCCCCACAACAACTCCGCCGACCTTAATTGGCGCTCGGGCTTTTAACGAACCAATGTTTTCAAACTTGGCATTTAGTTGGTACGTTTCACCGCTACCACTAATGCCGGCATTTGCTACTTTGAATGCAAGCAATGCAAAAGCCGCAATACCTAGGGCTACAAAAAAGCCAACTAAAATTTCTAATTTCCGTGAATTCATCTTTATACCCTAATTAGCTGGTAAACATTACCGCTGTTAAAATAAAGTCAAAACCTAAAACTGCCAGTGATGAGTGTACAACGGTTTCTGTTGTCGCTTTACTTATCCCTTCAGAAGTAGGGATACAGTCATACCCTTTGTAAAGCGCAATCCACGTTACAATCAAGGCAAATACAAAGCTTTTAATCATGCCATTAACAATATCTTGCTGAAACGACACTTGCGCTTGCATGATTGACCAGAAACTACCTGAATCAACACCAAGCCAATCAACGCCAACTAAGTGAGCACCGATAATAGCAACAGCAGAAAATATCAATGCAAGCAATGGCATACTAATAAAGCCAGCCCAAAAACGCGGGGCAATAATGCGTTTTAGTGGGTCAATTGCCATCATCTCTAAGCTAGATAATTGCTCAGTGGCTTTCATCAAACCGATTTCAGCTGTTAGTGCACTGCCCGCGCGACCAGCAAATAATAACGCCGTGACCACAGGCCCTAATTCGCGTAACAAACTTAGTGCCACCAATGGCCCTAAGCTATCTTCAGCACCATAACCGACTAATACGGTATAGCCTTGTAAAGCGAGCACCATACCGATAAACAGGCCCGACACCATAATGATTAAAAGCGATTGTGAGCCGACCATATACAACTGACGGATCAGTAACGGCGTGCCTTTTTTGAAGTTTGGCATATTAACTAATGCGCCAAACAACATTTGCGTAGAGCGACCAAGCGCAGCAAAACGGCCTAACGTCTTGTGACCTAGCTTTTGAAACAGATCAAGCATTCGGTACTCCCAATAATTCATCATCATAAGCAGGAGCAGGATAATGGAATGGTACAGGACCATCCGATAATCCTTTTAAGAACTGCTGAACAAGCTCTGATTGATGATTTTGCATTTGCTCAGGTGAGCCTTCACCAATCACACCTTGATCAGCAATAATGATCACGTGATCTGCAATACTAAGCACTTCGGTTACATCGTGCGTTACAATAAGCGACGATAAACCTAACACCTCATTCAGTGATTTGATCAGCTTAACAAGTACCCCCATCGATATAGGGTCTTGGCCGGCAAAAGGCTCATCATACATAATCAGTTCGGGGTCAAGGGCTATCGAGCGAGCCAAAGCTGCACGGCGTGCCATACCACCTGATAATTCAGACGGCATTAAATCTTGTGCACCACGAAGACCTACAGCTTGTAACTTCATAAGGACTACAAGTCGAATTAAATCTTCACTAAGTTGAGTGTGTTCGCGTAAGGGGAAAGCGATATTGTCAAACACAGACATATCAGTGAATAAAGCACCACTTTGAAAAAGCATACTCATTTTAGTGCGGGCAGCATAAAGCTCCTTGCGAGACATGCTAGGAATACTATTGCCTTCGAACAAAATATCACCAGAATCAGGCTTAAGTTGACCACCTATCAAGCGTAACATGGTGGTTTTACCTATGCCGCTCGGTCCCATGATAGCGGTGATCTTGCCTTTCGGAATGTTAAAACTCATATTTTTATATATGATTCTATCGCCCCGTGAAAAGGTTACATCCTTGATTTCTACTATTGATTGCGACAAGTCGCTCTCCATAACGTTTTTCACTCGTTTTGCCATTTTAAAGTTTTTTTAGTCAAGATGGAAAAAACAATTCGTAAAATTTTGTAATATTTTCTATTCGCCAAATTAAACTCTACGCAGTTGCTCCTTAACCACACCTGAAATCTCATTCCTAAAAAACCGCGCTTTGTGCCTGCCAGCCTATTCTTTTACTTATACTTTCCTGCTCGCTTTTGTTACTATTTGCAGTCATCTGTTTCAGTAATGTTGGCGTATCACAATGGTGACTTCTTTTGTCATTTTAATTATTGGTTTTGCAGCACTTGTTTGGAGTGCCGATCGGTTTGTTTATGGTGCGGCTGCACTCGCAAAAAATATGGGGATCCCAACCCTAATCATAGGTTTAACGGTTGTTGCTATGGGTTCTTCAGCCCCTGAAATGATGGTATCTGCTTCTGCCGCGCTTGCCGGTAAAACTGATACAGCAGTAGGTAATGCTGTTGGCTCAAATATCACCAATATCTTACTTGTACTGGGTGTAACAGCACTACTTCGCCCTCTTTCTGTCTCGTCAATGACCTTAAAACGAGAAATGCCTTTAGTACTACTTGTCTCAATTGCGGCATGGTACGTGTTTTCAGATAACTACTTTTCGTTTGCCGAAGGTATCGCATTAGCTCTTGCCTTTGTTGTCTTCATCGCAGGCTTAGTGATTGTTTCTTTACGCGCTAAAAATCAAGACGATGACCCTTTCGTGAGCGAGGCATGTGAAGATGTTCCCGATAATGTCACTACTAAATCAGCCATCCTATGGCTTGTTATCGGTATGATACTTTTACCTATCAGCTCACATTTTTTAGTCGAATCAGCCGTTGATATTGCTAAATACTTTGGCCTTTCAGACCTTGTAATTGGTTTAACAATTATCGCTATTGGTACCAGTCTACCTGAACTGGCTGCATGTATTGCTGGGGTATTGAAAAACGAAGATGATTTAGCATTGGGTAATATTGTAGGCTCGAACATTTTCAACCTACTCGCTGTTTTACCACTGGCTGGGATCATCAACCCATCGATTATCGACCCATCTGCAGCGAACCGCGATGCCCTTATCATGATTGCAGCTACTTTAGTGCTGATTGCCATGTCATTGAACTTTAAAGGTGCTCGCCGCATCAATAGAGTAGAAGGTGGCTTTTTGTTAGTCGCATTTATTGCATATCAAGGCTATATTTTTAGCCAAATAGGATAATCAATGACCCAGCTAAATTTTATTGCGCAAGGTAAGCGCGTTCTTGAAATTGAAGCGCAAGCTTTACACGAAATAGATCAGTACATCGATGAACATTTCGAGCAAGCTTGTCAGCTAATGTACCAATGCACAGGCCGTATCATCGTTATAGGCATGGGTAAGTCTGGCCACATTGGCAATAAAATAGCTGCCACATTAGCAAGCACTGGTACACCGGCATTTTTCGTTCATCCTGGCGAAGCAAGCCATGGCGACCTAGGGATGATCACTCGAGATGATGTAGTAATGTGCATTTCGAATTCGGGCGAAACCAGTGAAGTGTTAAGCATTATTCCTGTTATTAAACGAATTGGCGCAAAAATGATTTCGCTAACAGGTAACCCTGACTCAACAATGGCAAAGCTCTCTAATGTGCATGTTTGCATTAAAGTTAGCCAAGAGGCATGCCCACTGGGTCTTGCGCCAACGGCAAGCACTACAGCAACCTTGGTTATGGGTGATGCAATGGCTGTTGCTTTACTCGAAACACGTGGCTTTACAGCCGATGACTTTGCATTATCTCATCCCGGAGGCAGCCTAGGTAAGCGCTTGTTGCTTACATTAAACGATGTAATGCACAGTGGTGATGCAACACCAATAGTGCACGAGTCGCAAAGCATTAAAGATGCGCTTATTGAAATGTCTGCTAAAGGGTTAGGTATGACAGCCGTGGTCGCGGAAGACCAAAAACTCTGCGGCTTATTTACGGATGGTGATTTACGTCGTATTTTAGAGCAACGTATTGATATTCATAGTACCGCCATTAGCCAGGTCATGACGCGCTCATGTACTACAGCCAGTGCAGAGATGCTGGCTGCTGAGGCGTTAAATATTATGGAACGCAAACGTATCAACGGCTTGATTGTAATCGATAAAAATAACACACCGATTGGCGCGCTTAATATGCAAGACCTATTAAAAGCAGGAGTTCTGTAAGTAATGACATTCGCCGAGCTATACCAGCCCCTTAGTCCTGATGTAAGTCAGCGTGCTCAAAAAGTTAAGTTACTAATATGTGATATTGATGGCGTTTTTTCTGATGGCCGAATTTATCTTGGAAATCAGGGCGAAGAGCTTAAAGCATTTAATACCAAAGATGGCTTTGGCATAAAAGCACTCATTAATAGTGGCTTTGAAGTTGCCGTTATTACCGGGCGCCATTCACAAATAGTTCAGCAGCGAATGACTAGCCTAACCGTACAGCATATTTATCAAGGCCAAGAAACAAAGCTGATTGCATACCAAGAGTTAAAAGATAAACTTGGCCTAGAAGATGAGCAAATTGCGTACATTGGTGACGATGGCCCTGATTTGCCTGTAATGGAAATAGTAGGCTTTGCGGTAGCAGTCAATGATGCGCACCCATTGATAAAAAAACTGGCTCACTATACGACCATGCTACCGGGTGGCTTTGGCGCTGTACGTGAATTAACAGATTTACTGATGTTAGAAAACGGTAAGCCGTTAACTAGCGATGGAACCAGCGCATGAATATAGCCCGTATTTTACTGAGTATTGTTTTTGTTTGTTGCATGGTGTGGTTGTGGTATCCGTACTTTAACCAAACAACAAACACAATAAATAGTGAAGACGAGATTATTGCAACTCCCGATTATACGGCCGTTGCACTAAAGCAAACCGCTTATGATGAGCAAGGCAAGATTAGCCATAAGGTGGCGGCTGCAAAAATGGAGCTTTATCAGCAACTTGGGTTTACCTTTTTTGAGCAACCTATTTTTACACTTTATGGCGACCAGCAAATTTGGCAAGTAAAAGCTAAAGAAGCCACCTTATATGAAAACGATCAGCTTATTTTTGAAGGCGATGTTGTTGCTAAAAACTTAACCCATAATGGCATGATCGAAGATATTAAAGCTGAAAACATTAACGTTGATATAGAACAAATGACCATGTTTTCGAAGCAACCTGTGACGCTAACAGGACCAAATTTAAAAATTACCGGTAAAGGCCTAAAAGCTAATTTAAAAACCGAGATTGTAGAGCTAACTAACCATACACGAACCATATACTATGACCAATAAACTGAAGAAATTACTCCTGATCCCAAGCTTATTGATTGCCTTTTCAGGCGTAGCTGCCGAGCAGACAGGCGCACAAATTAGCATAAGCTCAGATCGCCAAACTGGTAAGCTAAAAGATGGCGTTGGTATATTTGAAGGCAATGTCGAAATTATACATGGTAACCGCCGGATCACAGCCGAACGCCTTGAAGCCCATGGTGGTGATACAGAAGGTACTGTTGAGTTAATTATCGCCACAGGTAAGCCTGCTTATTTTGAAGAAAAGCAAGCAGATGGCACGGTAATGAGCGCCAGTGCAGAAGAAGTTCGCTACGACGTAGCCAAGCGCTTCTTAACTTTAAATGGCGAAGCCGAAGTGACTCAAGCAGGCCAAAAAGTAACAGCGAAAAGCATTACTTATGATATGGCACAACAACTAATTAGCGCAGAAAAAGACGAAAACTCAACAGACCGTGTACACACAATCTTAGTGCCTGTTGACAACAAACAAGACGATAAAGGCCAACCATGAGCACATTAAAAGCAGAGCTTTTAGCAAAAAGTTATAAAGGCCGCCAAGTTGTCAAAAATGTGGGTCTTGAGGTTGAAGCGGGCAGTATCGTTGGTTTGCTTGGCCCAAATGGCGCAGGCAAAACCACCACTTTCTATATGATTGTTGGCTTAGTACCTAGCGATAAAGGCAAGATCAGCATTGATGATAATGATATTACACTTTTGCCAATGCATAGCCGAGCACGTTTAGGGATTGGTTACCTACCACAAGAGTCATCTATTTTTAGAAAGTTAACGGTTTATCAAAACCTAATGGCTATTTTAGAAACGCGTAAAGATTTAAATAAACAAGGCCGAGAAGAAACACTCAACAACTTACTTGATGAATTTAGTATTCAGCATATTCGTGATAGTCAAGGTATGGCTTTATCTGGGGGCGAGCGTCGTCGCGTAGAAATTGCTAGGGCATTAGCCGCAAATCCTAAATTTATCTTGTTAGATGAGCCTTTTGCTGGTGTTGATCCTATTTCAGTGTTAGATATAAAGAAAATTATTGAACACTTAAAAAATCGTGGTATTGGTGTATTAATCACTGACCATAATGTTAGAGAAACCCTTGATGTTTGTGAAAAAGCCTACATTGTTTCTCATGGGGAGCTAATTGCATCAGGAACACCTGAGCATGTTTTAGCTGACCAAACCGTACGCGATGTGTATCTAGGTGAGCAATTCAGGCTATAACCAATAAGCCACCATCTAGCGCATCTGCTAAACTAAATAACAATGACAATAAATCGATATAAATTTACCTGTGACTGCACAGGTGTCGATAACACATAAAAGGATTGTTAGGGATACATGAGGCAATCATTACAGCTGCGCATGGGCCAGCAACTTACAATGACTCCACAACTGCAACAAGCAATTCGCTTGCTGCAGCTTAGTACATTGGATCTCCAGCAAGAAATTCAAGAAGCACTTGATAGTAACCCTCTGCTTGAAGTGGAAGAAGCAGATTACAACGATGAAAACATTGGTAAGAACGAGCAAAAAGCTGAATCTGATGATACTCAGCTAAGTGCATCGGCCGAAGAAGCGCCGAGTGAGTACGAACAAGAAAGCAGCGATGCCCTTAACAAAGACACCGTTAGTGACGATTTAGCCATGGATGTGACATGGGATGAGTACATGAGTGCTGCCCCATCAACATCATCAGGTCCAATGCCAGAAGATGAGTCAATTTATCAAGGTGCATCGACTGAAACCCTCCATGAATACCTTATGTGGCAATTACAACTCACACCATTTAGCCCAACCGATGAAGCGATCGCTGTCGCCATCGTAGAGGCAATTGATGACTCAGGTATTTTAACTGTTAGCTGCGAAGACATAGTCGAAAGTTTTAATCAAAATAATGATGAAGAAGAAATCGAACTAGATGAAGTCGAAGCGGTCTTAAAGAGAATACAGTTGTTTGATCCAGTAGGGATTGGTGCCCGTAGCTTACAAGAGTGCTTATGTATCCAGCTTCGCCAATTCGATGCGAGTACGCCGTATTTAGCTGAAACTAAAATGGTTTTATCTGAGCATATTGAATTATTAGCAAGTCGCGACTATCGCACTTTGATGAAAAAGACTAAGCTTAAAGAAAGCGAACTAAAAGAAGTAATGACGCTGATCCACAGCTTAAACCCTAAGCCAGCAGACAGCATAGTTCGCGAAGAGTCTGAGTACGTTATACCCGATGTATCGGTTAAAAAAGTTAAAGGTCGTTGGGTCGTTGAACTAAACCCAGATTGTATGCCAAAAATTAGAGTGAATAGCCAATATGCAGCTATGTCACGCTCAGTAAAATCGAGCAGCGATAGCCAGTTTATTCGCTCTCATTTACAAGAAGCTAAATGGTTTATTAAAAGCTTAGAGAGCCGTAACGATACACTTTTAAAAGTGACCAATTGTATCGTACAGCAACAACAAGCATTTTTTGAACATGGCCCAGAAGCCATGAAACCAATGGTGCTGAACGATGTCGCAGAAATGGTCGAAATGCATGAATCGACAATTTCACGTGTTACAACACAAAAATACATGCACACCCCTCGCGGGATTTTTGAGTTGAAATATTTCTTCTCAAGCCATGTCAGCACAGAAAACGGTGGTGAGTGTTCATCAACAGCAATTCGCGCTTTGATCAAAAAGCTTATCGCTGCAGAAAACTCAGCTAAACCATTGAGTGATAGTAAAATTGCAGATATATTGGCTGAGCAAGGAATTAAAGTAGCTAGACGCACAATTGCAAAATATCGAGAGTCTCTAGCGATACCTCCGTCTAATCAGCGTAAGAGTTTGATTTAGACGTTTTACATAGAAGGAAAATGCTTATGCAACTAAATTTAACTGGTCGTCATGTAGAAATCACTGATTCATTAAGAGACTATGTAAACAGCAAGTTTGCAAAACTAGAAAGGCATTTTGACCACATTAATAATGTACATGTCATTCTAGATGTAGAAAAATTAAGCCAAAAAGCAGAAGCAACTTTACATGTAAATGGAGGCGAGCTCTTTGCCTCAACTGCACACCAAGATATGTATGCAGCCATTGACTCGCTAATCGATAAACTAGATCGTCAAGTCATTAAACACAAAGAGAAATTAGCTCGACACTAAATTATGAAACTTAGTTCACTTACTAACCAGGACTGCAGCAAAGCTGCGGTCCTTTTTAATAGCAAAAAAAGAATCCTTGAATATATCAGCGAGCTGGCTCACCAGCAGCTTCCTCATTTATCTCAACAAGACGTCCTTGATGCCTTACTCAATAGAGAAAAATTAGGCAGTACAGGTATTGGTCGTGGCATTGCTATTCCACATGGCCGCATGAGTGGTGCAGAGCAACCACAGGCATTTGTCATAGTGAGTGAATCCCCAATCAATTTTGACGCAATTGATAACCGACCTGTGGATATTTTCGTTGCACTCATCGTACCAGATGGAGACAGCCAACTTCACCTAAAGACCTTATCGACAATTGCTGATAGACTAAAAGATAAGGAGTTTTGTAAACAGTTACGTAGCGCCAAAACAGACCACGAACTGTTTCAGGTCATATCAGCAGAGGCATAAATGGAATTAATTATCATCAGCGGTCGCTCAGGCTCAGGTAAATCGGTCGCTTTACGTGTACTTGAAGACTTGGGTTACTACTGTGTTGATAATATCCCAGTCAACTTATTACCTTCGCTTGTTCGTAGCGTTTCAGACAACTATGACAAAATAGCAGTCAGCATAGATGTGCGTAACTTACCGAAAGAGCAGCAAGAGTTTAATGATATTCTTGAATACCTGCCAGGTTTCGCAAACCCAACACTGTTCTATTTAGACAGTGATGACCAAACTCTGATCAAACGCTTTTCTGAAACGCGACGCTTACATCCTCTATCGATTGACTCGCTGCCACTCGATTTAGCAATTAAGCAAGAAAGAGTATTACTGGATGTACTGATCACGCGCGCTGATTTTATGATTGATACCACCGACCTGAGTGTTCATCAGTTAGCTGAATCTATTCGTGAAAAGATCTTAGGTAAAAAAGATAAAAAGCTGATTATCACCTTTATGTCGTTTGGCTTTAAACATGGTATTCCTAAAGAAGCCGATTACGTATTTGATGCACGTTTTTTACCAAATCCACATTGGGAGCCAGATCTAAAGCCACTCACAGGCTTAGATCAACCAGTAAAAGATTACCTTGCAAGTCATAGCATAGTGCAAAAATTTACATGGCAAATTCAAACATTTGTGCAAACATGGTTACCTCACCTTGAGCGTAACAATCGAAGCTATCTTACTATCGCAATTGGCTGTACTGGCGGGCAACATCGCTCGGTATATTTAGCGCAGACCATTGGTGATAGCTTTTCAAAAACGCATGCGAACGTAAAAATCCGCCATCGCGAGCAAGATATTTAATTGGATGCCAGATGCACGCAGAAGACACGTTTTTAATTCAAAATAAGCTTGGCTTGCACGCACGAGCAGCCACTGTTTTAGCACAACTTGCTTTGCAATTTGATGCTAAAATTATGCTTTATCAAGACGATAAAGAAGCTGAAGGTGATAGTGTTTTAGCCTTAATGTTACTTGAAAGTAGCCAAGGTAAAGAAGTGCGTGTGGTATGTGAAGGCCCAGATGCAGAGGCTGCACTGAACGCAATTGGAGAATTAATTGCACAACGCTTTCATGAACAAGAATAGCGTTTGCTAAGGCTTAACCGTTTAAGTTAAACTTAGTTCAGGTATTTATAATTCTCTTTAAATATCCTACTTTTATATCGTTCACACCTTAAAAATACAAAGCACTTAATAATTTTATCGCAGTGTGAAGATATCCTGCAAATACACCACTTAGCAACTATGCTGTATTTGCAGAATCTGTATTAATCTATTTTCAGTTGTAAGGACGCCAATGCCAGAAGCCTTTGAACAAGACTACCCACTACAACAACTTAAACAAGTGACCAAGTCACTCAATAGTGGACAATTTGTTCAGGTGCGAGGCATGCTCGCTAAAACAGCTCCGTGTGATACCGCTTTATTATTAGAGTCATCTCCCCATAAAATTCGTCGCATGCTATGGCAGTTGGTAGACCCAGATGTGCGTGGTGATGTTTTAGAAGAACTCTCAGAAGACGTACGTTTAGGTATTATTGCTCAGATGGAGCCTGAGCACATTGCTGCTGCAACCGAAGACATGGACGACGATGACTTAGGTGAAGTTCTTCGTAGCCTTCCTGACACCGTTTATCAAGACGTAGTCAGTGCAATGGACTCGCAAGATAGAGAAAGGGCAACGCAGGCACTGTCGTACCAAGAGCGTTCAGCCGGTGCCCTGATGAACAGCGATACGGTAACAATTCGTCCAGATGTTACCTTAGATGTAGTCCTGCGCTATTTACGCTTGCGTGGTGAACTACCAGAAGGTACAGATGACTTATACGTTGTTGATAAACATAACTGCTTTTTAGGCGCGCTCTCGTTAACCACATTACTGACCAACTCATCGGATAAAATTGTTCGTGATTTAATGGATGAAGAGTGTGAGTCAATCCTAATCTCAATGGATGAAAGTGATGTAGCGCAATTGTTCGAGCGTCATAACTGGATTTCAGCCCCTGTTGTTGATGATAACGCTCACTTGCTTGGTCGTATTACCATCGATGATATCGTTGACGTCATCCGTGAAGATGCTGAACACAGCATGTTAAGCCTTGCTGGTCTTGACGACGAAGAAGATACCTTTGCGCCAGTACTCAAAAGTTCGCAGCGTCGCTCTATTTGGCTGGGAGTTAACTTATTAACCGCATTGCTAGCAGCAATTGTGGCAAGCTTTTTTGAAAACACCTTAGCAATCTTGCCTATTTTGGCGGTACTAAATGGTATCGTACCTTCAATGGGTGGTGTTGCAGGTAGCCAAACATTAACACTGGTTATTCGTGGTATAGCGGTTGGCCATATCAACCAAACAAACCAACGCTTCTTATTACTTAAGGAACTGGCGATAGGCGCACTGAATGGTGTTATTTGGTCGATATTGATTGCTGGTGTGGTTGCCCTATGGCAATGGGACTTTAAGCTCGGTGCGGTCTTAGCGTTTGCGATGTTTATGAATCTTGTTGCCGCTGGTATCGCGGGTGCGAGTATTCCGTTAATTCTTAAGAAAATGAAAATTGACCCAGCCCTAGCAGGCAGTGTGGTACTGACAACCGTCACCGATATTGTTGGTATTTTTGCCTTTTTAGGCACCGCAACCTGGTTATTGATCTAATATAAAAACGGCCCTTTAAGGGCCATTTATATCTTTTACTTTGCGCGCTGCTTATTTTTACCTACTCTAGGTTTGGTATTGGCCTTTTTAAATTGGCTAAAACCAGTGTGGCGTGTAAGTGCCGCACGGCCTTTACCACCTTTACTGTTTGCCGCTTTTTCGTTGCGACTCTCTTCAGGCACCAAACAGTTTGGCCCTTTACCGATTAGATTCGCTTTGCCCATTTTTCTAAGAGCTTCGCGGATCATCGGCCAGCCAGCAGGATCATGATAACGTAAAATAGCTTTATGCAAGCGACGCTGACGTGCCCCTTTTGGCACAGGCACTTGTTCAGTATTGTTTTTAATATTACGTAACGAGTTCATCTCGGTATGATAAATTGTCGTTGCATTGGCCATTGGCGACGGGTAAAAATTTTGTACCTGATCAAGCTTAAAGTCATTGGCCTTTAACCATAGCGCCATGTTAACCATGTCTTCGTCTTTCGTTCCTGGATGTGCAGAAATAAAATACGGGATCAAATACTGTTTCTTACCGGCTTCTTTTGAGTATTTATCAAATAGCTCTTTAAACTTATCGTAAGCACCCATACCCGGCTTCATCATCTTAGATAGTGGGCCATCCTCGGTATGCTCAGGGGCAATTTTTAAGTACCCGCCTACGTGATGAGTAACCAGCTCTTTTACATAGCGTGGATCTTCCACTGCTAAGTCATAGCGTACGCCTGACGCAATTAAGATTTTCTTCACGCCTTTCACATCACGGGCTTTTTTATAAAGCTCAATCGTTGGGGTGTGATCGGTGTCCATATGCTTACAGATATCAGGATAAACACATGATAAACGTCGGCACGTGCTCTCGGCCTTTTTGCTCTTACAGCGCAATTTATACATATTCGCTGTTGGGCCACCTAAGTCAGAAATTACCCCTGTGAAGCCCGGTACTTTGTCACGAATTTGCTCAATTTCATCAATAATTGATTGCTCTGAACGGCTTTGAATAATGCGTCCTTCATGTTCTGTAATCGAACAGAAAGAACAACCACCAAAGCACCCGCGCATAATATTCACCGAGGTTTTAATCATTTCATAGGCAGGAATTTTTTCATCGCCATAGCTTGGGTGCGGAATACGCTGATATGGCAAACCAAATACGCCATCCATTTCTTCAGTTTCAAGCGGAAATGCAGGCGGGTTCACCCAAATCGAACGGTCGCCATGGCGTTGAAACAAGGCACGTGCACAACCTGGGTTTGTTTCTTGGTGCAAAATACGCGACGCATGGGCATAAAGCGGTTTATTTACACTCACTTGCTCATACGCTGGTAACTTAACGTAGGTCTTTTCCCATGGCTTAGGACGCGCAGGCTGAATAGTGATTGGCTTGGCAGCCTCTGCGCTTAAATCAATACCCGCTTGTTTAAACTCAGACTTACTACAACCGACATCATCTGCACCATACGGGTTTGGAATTGGATCAATCTTACCGATTTTATCGATAGCCGTAGAGTCACTGCCACGCCAGCCCGGCAAAGGCTCTTTTCGAATAACCGCGGTACCACGAATATCTTGAATGGTATCAACCGACTCACCACCAGCAATTCGGTGCGCAACTTCAACAAGCGGACGCTCGGCATTACCGTAAATTAGAATGTCAGCTTTGGCATCAAACAAAACACTTCGGCGTACTTTTTCTTGCCAGTAATCATAGTGCGCAATACGACGTAAACTCGCCTCAATACCACCAATAATTAACGGCACATCTTTATAAGCTTCACGACAGCGTTGACTATACACAACCACAGCACGATCAGGACGTTTACCACCTATGTTACCCGGCGTGTATGCATCATCATGGCGCATACGCTTTTCAGCAGTATAGCGGTTGATCATCGAGTCCATATTGCCCGCAGTCACACCAAAAAATAAGTTAGGCTTACCTAACGCCATAAAGGCATCTTTTGAGTTCCAATCAGGCTGAGCAATAATACCAACGCGAAACCCCTGCGACTCAAGCATTCGGCCAATTACAGCCATACCAAAACTTGGGTGATCAACATAGGCATCGCCACTGACGATAATCACATCGCAACTATCCCAGCCTAATGCATCCATCTCTGCACGGGTGGTTGGTAAAAATGGCGCCGTGCCATAGCATTCAGCCCAATACTTAGGGTAAGAAAACAGGCCTCGCTCGGCTTTTAATGCGCTCATAAAGTGTACTCTGCTAACAAAAGGGGCGAATTATACCCCACTCTTATGGATTATTATAGAAAACAAAACGCCCTTCACATTGAAGGGCGCTGCAAGTAACTAGGGTCAAGAGCTAAGCTAATTAATGTTTGGCTTGTAAATATGTGATTAGCTCGTTCTCAGGCATAGGCTTAGCGTACATAAATCCTTGTACTTCATCACAACCAAGCTCAAGTAAATAATCGGCTTGTGCTTGTGTTTCAACACCCTCTGCAATTGTTTTTAGACCTAATCTTGCACCCAAAGAAATAATTAACGCAGCGATAGCCTCACACCCCTTACCTGGTAGGTCTTTTATAAATGCTCTGTCGATTTTGAGTCTATCTAACGGCAGTTTTTGCAAATAACTCAACGATGAGAAGCCTGTACCAAAGTCATCAATCGCAATTTCAATGCCAAATCCTTTTAACTCCTCAAGAGTGGTAATAACATTGCTCAGCTCATCCATTACCACACTTTCGGTTACTTCAAGCTCTATAAACTGTGGCTTAACTTCATATTTTATTAGAGTGTCTTTAACCTGCTGCGCATAACCTTTCACTTTAAACTGTGGCACTGAAACGTTTACAGCAACACTAATGTTAAAGCCAAGCTGTTCAAGACGCTTTTGTTGTAAACATGCTTGTTCTAGTACCCATTGCCCTATTTCAACAATTAAACCTGCATCTTCAGCCAAGGGAACAAATATAGCTGGGGAAATATATTGGCCATTCCCTGACGGCCAACGTAGCAATGCTTCACAGCCAATGATCTCTAATGTATTCAAATCTAGTTGCGGCTGGAACCACACTTCAAGTTTACGTTGTTCAAAGTCTTGACGAAGCTGCCTAATAATCCCTAAGCGCCATGCCATCTGCTCTTCCATTTCTGGAGTATACGTGACGACCATTTCAGAGGAATTCTTTTTAGCTTGGTTCAAAGCTATATATGCCAATTTTAGTGTTTCAATACCCGCTTTCTGAAAGTCACCTTGAAGGCACAAGCCAATCTTAAAATTGATAGGTAAAATATGTTCGCCAGCAGTAAAAGGTAAACTAAGATGTTCGCGTAACTGCTCAAGGTCATAACGCTGTTTTGGTAATATCAAACCAAACACATCAGCACCTATTCGAGAAAGTAGCTCGGCTTTTGGATACTCTTGTTGCAGCCTTTCAACAATAGCATTTAAAAGCAAATTACCAATTTCTTGCCCTAAACCATTATTGATATCAGAGAAATGGGCAACATCAATCAATAAAAAAACATAGTCTGTTTTACCGGGCTGATAAAAGCGCTCTACTTTGTTGATAAAATCATTACGATTAGGAAGACCTGTTAAAATATCTTTATACGCTGCATCACATAAACGGTTAAACAAGCGCACATTATCAAGACCAACACTTACATTGGTTAAAAAGATCTCGGCAAATTGTAACTGCGACGGGCTTGGCGTTTGATTAGTTTCTAAGTAAATCGCGGCTTGGCGATTTTTACTTTTTAGTAGATAGGTACTGTCAAGCTCAGTATGTTGATGCTCACCTTGTGCTAAGCAGTTTTTCACTTGTAAAATGATACGACCATTATCAAGCTGCTCAATTCGCTGACCAATTACATCGTTGTATTCAGCGCCACCGCCCAAAACAAAAACCCGATCGTCATCTTCAATCGAACCACACAGTAAGCCGTGAGGCTCACAATCTAAAATAAACGAAAGCTGCTTTAATACAGCCATGGTAAAAGCTTTGATATAGGTAAAGCCTAAAATAGCCTTCGAGGCGAGTAGAATATTGTTTAATGCGCGGCTTTGAAATTCGAGCTGGCAAACTTGTTCATAAGAACGGATAGCTGTTACCAGTGAAGTAATCAATTTACTACGAGTCAGCTCAGTTTTAGTTTTGTAATCATTAATATCGTACTCGCGGATTACTTTTTCTTCAGGGGCATACCCAGGCTGACCAGTACGAAGAATAATACGAATATTATGATTTTTTAGGCATTCCCTGACCTGCTTCACAACTTGTAAGCCAGCATCATCTGACTCCATCACAACATCAAGTAAAATAACAGAAATAGAATGGTCTTTTTTAAGTAATTCGAGCGCTTCTGCACCAGAGTAGGCATGATGGAATCGCAAGCCTTTATCCCAAAACTCAACCCCAGATAAAGCTAGCTTAGTGACAGAATGTATTTCAGGATCATCATCGACTATTAATACATCCCAAAAATCAGATACAGTTTCTTCGAGAAGCTGCTCATCATCTTGGTCGTTAAATAAAAAGTCATTACTGTCTGATGTCATTAATAATTCCTTAAAGTGAACACCGTAAAACTGTATCGATGGTGACTCTCCACTTTACAACGATGCATAAAAATTCTATCACTTATTCGACTGTGGTACATTAGTGATAACATATACAGTCGTATCAAAAAGATTATAGCCTAAGATACGTATAATGTTATGAAAGATATAAAACTATTGCCTGAGGTGAGATTATTAAATTATTCTTTGTGAGTTTAAAAGCATTATTTGTTATGACACTCATCGCGCTTGTGGTGGGTTTAATGCTTTCTCAACAATACACTGTTGATAAGTCGATAAGAATATCAGCAAGCGCCGAAGAAATCGCAGGTTTGGTTAGTGATTTTAACCAATGGCCTGAGTGGCAACCTTGGCAAGCAGTTGACCCAAGTATTGAATTTATAATTGCAGAGCCAAGCCAAGGTGTTGGCGCTCATCAGTTTTGGCAAAGTCGCTTTGGCAAAGGCGAGATGACCATTACCCAACTAAATAAAAATGCAATGATGTTTAATATTTTGTTTAACCAAGAACACATTGCAAAAGGCGAGATACGTTTTTCAAATGCCGCTGATGGCGTTGAGGTTAGATGCACATTACAAGGTGAAGTCAACACTCCTATTATTGGCGGCTACCTCGCTTTATTAAGCCAATATATACTTAATAACTCGGTTAAGTTGGCTTTGAACAATATAAAAACCTATGCGCAGTTAGCAACAACAGAAAAGGCAATTGCTACCGATGACAGTCAAAGCGGCTCAAGCGAGAATTAATCTTGCTAACATAATCGAAAACCAGCTTGGATACCCTATCCATAAAACATCGTCTGTAAAAATCAATCAAACAAACGATGAACAATACTCGCCGCAAGGACAACAACAGCTACCCTACCAAGTAAAAGCTGAAGCAACATTACTCGACAGAGCCCATACACGCCAAGAAATCCAATTAATAAAGCGCCAAGAAAATATCGAAACCATTATGGCAATGGCGATGGCGTTTTGCCCCGATGTAACTGGCCAACAACGACCGGATTTCGATTGGATAGAGCGCTTTATTAGCTTATGCGAAGATACTGCAAATACTGCAATGCAAAAACTGTGGGCAAAAATATTGGCAGGTGAAACTGTTGCTCCAGGTACATTTTCAATCAAAAGCTTACAAACGCTTAAATTTATGACTCAGCGTGAAGCCGATGCATTACAGCGCTGCACCTCGCTGTGTGGATTTAACGAAAAAGACCACAGTCACTTAATTCTCTTGGGCTTTTACAAAAAGCCGTCGCTTTTTGATTTATTAAGAAAAGGCAATAAAGTGTCATTTAACTTGGGCAAAACCCCGGTTAGTTTTCCTGACATTTTGACTTTAATGGATATTAACTTGTTGTATCGAAAAGAAATTGAATCAGCAGTATTAAAAGCAGGACAAGAGTTAGCCCTTAGTTTTATGAATCAGCGCCTTGTATTAAAAGCTAAAAGTAATGATTTGGTGCTTAGTTACTATAAGTTTACTCAAACCGGTGATGAGCTTAAAAAACTCATTAGTACACCGATAAATAAAGCTTATAAAAATATTTTATCAACATCCTTAGAAGATGAGTTTGACGTTAGCTGGCATGCTTTAAAACAGCCTGCCAGCTAATAATAGATTCACCATCTATTTAGAAGTGAATTTGAATACCTGCAAATGGCCCAGAAGCATCAATATCTGTGTAGATATCATCGATATCATCAAGCTCTAGCGTCATTGAACGATAGCCCGCTTTAATATCCATATCAATAGCAAGGTTATCAAGTAACGCATAAGCAATACCGGCTTGATAATCTTGAACCTTACTATCATCAATAGCCAGTAAGCTACCTTCAAAGAAAACACTCAAGCCAGTTAATGGTAAGCCAACTTCAGCACGGCCATACACTAATGGTACAAAGCCTGAAAAATCAACACGCTCAGTAGTGCTTGGTCCACCGTTTTGCGATGTACCCGTTACCGTAATCTCACCATCAAACTGTTTAGCATTGACACCTAAATCGATAGACACTAAATCGTTATCAAAAATCTCATAGTAAAGAATATAATCAACATGTGACAAATCACTTACCGTACCAACGGTTGTACCTACCACATAGTTAGAATCGCCAAAGCTAAAGCTTTCATCAAGCATGGTTGAACCGTTTAATTCAAGCTCTGTGTACTTAAGTTTAATATTTGGTACAAGTGGTACTGGGTGCTCTAGTGCTGCGTAGTAGCTCGTAAACGTCTCATCATCAAATTTGAAGCTTTGTAGATTACCGTCTTGGGCAAAACTACCGCTGTTATCAGATTGCCAGCCATCAACACCAAGATATAAACCTAATAATGTGTCAGCTTGCGCTGTCGGAGCTAAACAGGCCATCGATAAAGCGGCCGCTAAACAGTACTTTTTCATCATTTTATCCTTGCGCTAAAAGTTCGCTAAGTTCAATTAGAGCCGCATTGGCTCGAGAAATATAATTCGCCATTACTAATGAATGATTGGCTACAAAGCCAAAACCACTACCATTTAATATCATTGGACTCCACACGGTTTCTTGTGTGGCCTCTAATTCACGAATAATCTGTTGCAGGCTAACACGCGCATTTTTCTTTTCTAAGACATCGGCAAAATCATATTCAACTGCCTGTAAAAAATGCAGCAACGCCCATGTTGCACCACGAGACTCATAAAACACATCATCAATTTGCCACCACGATGTTTTTACCTGATTCTGTAAAGGCGTATAGGTTGCTTGATGGGCTGCGGTATCACCGGCTAGATCTGTGTTTAAGCGTTCTTGGCCGACACTGGCACTTAAGCGTTGGCTTAAACTGCCTAGGCGTTTTTCAGCCTCTTTTAACCAACCACGTAGATTATCTGCACGGGCATAAAACTGGCTATCGCGGTCATTTTGATCCGCAATTTGAGTTCGATATACAATCAGTGAATCAATGCCTTTTTGATATTCAGCCTCAGCACTTGGCCATGCCCATGCTACTGAACTTATATTAAATTGCGGCTGTGCTTTTTTTAGAGCCTCATGTTCGGTCGACTGTGATTGCGAACGACTAAAGTCTTTACGCATCGACAATACCAGGTCTCGAGTCATCTCAAGCGCCCCGTATTCCCATGCCGGCATATTATCCATCATCACACTTGGTGGCATAATATCATTTGATAAATAGCCACCCGGTTTATTTAACAATGTACTTGCAACATTAATGAGTGTTGACGTGGTTGTGTAACCAGTGACAAACTTTTCACCCCGTTGTTGGGCTTCTTGTTTTGCCTTGTTTACAACATCCATGCGATCTGGTTCACTACTCCAGTAAACCGCAATTGCATAGAAAATAATTAAAATGATAAGTAATGCGCTGGCTATTTTTCCTTTATGCTCAGACATGGTACCTCCTAGTGGTGTGAGTGTTGTTCACTCTTATTTGCAGCCTGTTCAGACATTTCTTGTAAAGACACAACCTTAGCTTGAGTAAAAACTCGGTTGCCGTTTTTAAAATATAGCGTGAGTTTACGCTCTTGCCCTGCTTTTAGTTCATCCTCTGGTTCAAAAACCATTAAATGATAACCGCCAGGTTTAAATTCCACCTGACTATGAGCGCTAATTTCCAGTGAAAGAACCTGTTGCATTTTCATCATGCCATCAACATGAGTATGCTGATGAATCTCAACGCGGCCTAAACCATCCAGTTCGGCTTTGGTAAGCACTGTGGCGTGATCGCTTGGATTGGTAATAGTAAGATAAGCAACTGTCGCTTTACTAGCGGGTAAGAATTCTCGAACTTGGGCGTCACTCACGGTAACTTCTGCAACCTCGCTGTGCTCATGACCGCTATGGGCAGATGTAAACGTACTAAATAATAAACTTGCAGTAAAAAAAGACAGTGCGGGTAACAACTTCATTATGTTTTAATCCTTGTTAAGACATCTACTTACCCGCTAAATTTAGCATACTTTGGCTATTAAGGCAGTTTATTCACAGCTTAAGCCACTGATTTTTTGTTATCGGCAACCAGCCAACACAACGCGGCGATTAACAATAACGGCCATGCAATTACAACTGAGCCAAATAAAAACGCAAGCACTACGCCAATCACAGCAACAACACCTGCGCCAATTAAGCCAATAGTAAATAAAGCAACCCCAGCCACAACAGCAATTACTGCGATGATAGCACCAAGCACTTCAAGCCCAGCCCAGCTCATATCCGCAATTGACAAAGGCAACTGCCATGTATCAAACGATACAAACGAAATTGTATCTGTGCACAGTAATAACATTGCTAAGATGATGATAGCTAACGTTTTCATAAAAGACTCCTAGTAACCTTTAACTGGTAAAGTGCAATGAGCCACTAAATAACCCAAGCCTATTAACAACGGCATTTGAATAAGTAGTATGATCATGACTAAACGTGTAGACCATACCGGAAAGCCTAATCGTGCAGCTAAGCCACTACACACACCAGAGATCTTCTTGTTACTTAGATCTCGGTACCAACGTGTTGATGTATGATATGTATTCATCACTAAACTCCTAAGCAGATTGCTTCATACTTGCTTTTAAATCAGCAAGTTCTTTATCAATCGCGTCATTTTTCTCAAGCGCTGCAATTTGTGCTGCTGTTGAATTTGCCGCATCACTTTGCGTAAGTTCATACGCTTCAACCTGCGATTCAATATTTTCAACGCGTTGCTCTAAGTAGTCAAAACGCGCTAATGCATCTTCAACTTTACTGCTATGCAGCTGCTCTTTTACTTTTAAACGTGCTGTAACAACGCGCTCTTTTTGCATATAAGTCAGTTGCTTTGCTTTTGCATCTGCAAGCTTATTTTGTAAACGCTGACAATCTTCAGTGAGCTTTGCTAGTGACTCAGCCACTTTATTCATTTCAGCTTGTTGCGCTTCGATTTCTGTAGTTAAACGCTGTTTTTCAACTAATGCTGCTTTGGCAAGATCGTCACGATCTTTACTCAGTGCTTTTTCTGCCTTCGCTTGCCAGTCAGCTTTTTTTGCTTGTTTAGCGGCAATTTCACGCTTTATTTGCTTTTCTTGCGTTAGAAA
Source organism: Pseudoalteromonas sp. OFAV1 (assembly GCF_021532595.1). NCBI lineage: Bacteria > Pseudomonadati > Pseudomonadota > Gammaproteobacteria > Alteromonadales > Pseudoalteromonadaceae > Pseudoalteromonas > Pseudoalteromonas sp. OFAV1. Next base: position 31,242 of record NZ_JAKGBG010000008.1, on the reverse strand, counting down.
CGTGGCTGCAGTTGCACGACACTCACTCAATGCATCCTGCATTTCTTGCACAAGTAAGTTCAGTAGCTTTTCAGGATCTTCTGCTTTGTCTAATGCAGCTGAAAGGTTTGCCTGAATAATGTCATTTACGCGATTTAAAACACCCATGTGACTCTCCTGTTGATTATTGGGTTAATACATCAAGGAGATTCCAATTCTTGTGCCAACTACCACAAAAATAAAAATAACTATTTAAATACAATAAGTTGAGATTTAAAAATCAAGAATTAGACTGACTGGTGACTGAATGAAAAATAACTAATTTGACTAAAAAATTAACTTTTTCACCAAATTTTAGGATCAAAAAAAGCCACAAAATGTGGCTTTTTTAATGAGGGATATGATTAGGCTTCTGGGACAAAACTTAAGGCTTTATCCATAACAGATAAATCAGCCGCTTTACCATGTCCCTTTTCTGAAAGGTGACGTCTGAAACCACGCGCGCCAGGTTGGCCTTGGAAAATCCCCAACATGTGGCGAGCAATATGCCAAAAGTTAGCACCTTTGCTCATTTCATCTTCGATATAGTCATACATAGAGCGCACAACCTGATGACGAGTAAGCGTAAAGGCTTCATCACCATAAATGTTTTCATCAACCTCAGACAAAATAAACGGATTACTATACGCTTCACGACCAATCATAATGCCATCAACATACTCAAGGTGAGCCACACTATCAGCAATGGTTTTCACGCCACCATTTAAACTTAAGTGAAGTTGCGGATAATCTTTTTTCAGCTGATAAACACGCGGGTAATCAAGTGGTGGGATCTCACGATTTTCTTTTGGGCTTAAACCATTTAACCATGCTTTACGGGCATGGATAATAAAGTCATCACAACCAACATCATGACTTGCTTCAATTAAGGCACATAAAAACTCATACGAGTCTTGCTCATCAATACCAATGCGCGTTTTAACTGTAACAGGAATAGTCACTTCGGCCTTCATTGCTGCAACACAGTCAGCAACCAGCTTCGGCTCTGCCATTAAACAAGCACCAAAACGACCATTTTGCACACGGTCTGAAGGACAACCAACATTAAGGTTAACCTCATCATAGCCACGCTCTGCCGCTAACTTTGCACACTTAGCCAACGCTTCTGGATCTGAGCCACCAAGCTGCAATGCCACAGGCCCTTCATGCTGGTTAAAATGAAGGTAGTCGCCTTTACCAAATAAAATAGCCCCTGTTGTCACCATCTCAGTGTAAAGCACAGCATGCTTAGTCATTTTACGGTGAAAAGTTCGACAGTGACGATCTGTCCAATCTAACATGGGTGCCACGGAAAAACGGCGGTTTAATGTCGTTGTGCTCATAACATGGCCCCTATAAAGATCAATACGTTTACTTGCAACTTGATTACCTAAATACGATTAACGCTCAGTACAGCGATGACGCAATTTTAAGAGATGCATCATGCCCTGACAAAATTTTCGATATTATATCACTAATGCTCAATCGCAACATGACATAATCAAAGATGGGGAAGAAAAGAATAAAAGAAGTGGACTACACACTCACTTCTTACAAAATGGTGGATAAGTTAACTTTTAACTTCATTAAGGAGGTGTTCTAAGTTTTTACCTGTAAGTTCAAATATGGTGATTTCTAACTCTTTATAATCTTCGTTCTTAAGGTTAACTAGTTTGGCACCCACTGCAATACGCGCTACTTTTTCAACAGGGTCGATTTCAACAATTTCAATTGATGCATGAGTATCATGATCTTTTGACTGCACATAGTATTCACTAAAAAATGTACCATCAGCGCGAACATTCGGGTTGCTGTCAGACACTGATTGTAAAAGTGTACCTTTCTTTAAATCACTTTTACGAAGTGAAAAGCTGTACTCAGCAACATTTGCATGACCAATGATCACTGTTACTGCGCTTTCACCATTAATTTTAAAATCATGATCAGTTACTTCAATAACTTTTAACTTACCACTGTCATAGGTTGGCTCCATGCAAGCACCTAAACTAAAAATCAGAAAAACTGATAAAACAACATTTTTGAGTAGCATTCTCTATTCCTTAAATTTTTATTGCCTACTTCTTAACTTAGATAAAAGAAGACAAATATTCAAAGTTTAAATTACTGAAAATGCACTTTAATTCATCTTATCCAACGACACTCAAACCAAAGTAGTGAGCTATGCCGCCAAGAATGTTTGTCACAGCCACTGAAGATAAAATTAGTCCCATCACTCGGCTGATTATACTGGCACCACTATCACCAATTAATTTGTGAACTTGAGTAGCCAATAAAAGTAAGACTAAGACGATAATGAGCACCGATAACATTATCGCAGAGGTAACTAGTTGCTCTAACCATGTGTATTCATTATTGCGTGTCATCAACACTGCACCGAGCATTGCCCCCGGGCTTGCAATAGATGGAATTGCCAGCGGAAAGATAGCCGTTTCGGTACTATCACGGACACTTTTAATTTCGCTTTCAGGCTTACTCTCGCCAAAGATCATAGACAGCGCAAAAAGTAATAGAACAATGCCGCCAGCAATCTGAAATGCCGATAAAGGAATTTTAATTGCGTTTAACAGCAACTCCCCAGCAATAACAAAGAAAAGTAAAACTAATGCCGACACTCCTACCGCTTTAAGTGCAACTTTGCGTTTAAACTTGGCATCATCCCAGCGGGTTACAGCAATAAAGACAGGCACCGTACCGATTGGATCAATCACAGCAAAAAAGAAAATGAACGCGGCGAGCAACTCAGTCATTAACAAACTTCCTTGAAAACGAGATAGCGAATAAAAACACTGCAACTACAATACAGTATGTTAGTATATCACGGTAGCGTAAGGATAAGAGAAGATGAATATAGAATCACTCGTTAGTAAAGCAAAACAAGTCTGCGACAATCGTGGTGCACGTTTCACGCCTATCCGTGAAAAAGTATTTCGCCTTTTAGCTAGTGCGCAAGGTGGTGTAGGTGCTTATGACTTATTAGAACAACTTAAATTAACTGAGTCTGGTGCAAAACCTGCCACTATTTATCGCGCGTTAGATTTTTTGTCTGAACTTGGCTTTATTCATAAAATCGAAAGTACTAACTCTTTTATGTTGTGCCATCATTTCGATCATATTCACCCTGTACAACTATTAATTTGCGACAGCTGTGGTTTTGTTAAAGAGTTACATTCAACAGTGATTTCTCACGAACTGAATAATCTCGCCGCAGAAAGTGGATTTATTGTCTCTGGACAAACTATCGAAGCACATGGAAAGTGTGAAAATTGCAAAGATTAAGTGCACTGTTCTGAACAGCCACTACACTTAAGTTATAATTGCAGCTTGGCTGCGTAACCTGAGGGAAATTAAATAATGAATGTGGAGTTCATCAACCCATTTTTATCATCATTATTAAATGTATTGAGCACCATGGCTCAAACAGAATTGAAACCGGGTAAACCTAGTTTAAAAAAAGATGAAGTAGCCCGTGGTGATGTTTCCGGTTTAATAGGTATGGTTGGACCACAAACAAAAGGCTCACTTTCAATCTCATTTGATGAAAGCCTAGCATTAACCATTATGGAAAGAATGCTCGGAGAACGACCAGAAACTATCGATGAAGAAGTTACCGATATGGTCGGTGAAATCACTAACATGGTGACAGGTGGTGCTAAAAACCTACTTGGCGAAAAAGGCTATGAGTTTGATATGGCAACGCCAGTTGTAGTGTCTGGCAAAGGACATACAATTGCTCACAAATGCGAAGGTGCCAAGGTGTTAATTCCATTCACGTCAGCTGACGGTAACGCCAATATCGAAGTAAGCTTTGATAAACTATGAGTTGGCAGCAAAAAACAATTCAATTAAAGCCTCGCTCGCGAGGCTTTCACATTATTGATGACGAAATACTTCGTCAACTCCCCGAAATAACACAGTACAAATTCGGTTTATTACACCTTTTCATTCAGCATACTTCTGCAAGCTTAACCATTAACGAAAATGCAGATCCGACTGTGCGAATGGATATGGAAAGTCACTTCAATCACTTTGTACCAGAACGACAAAGTTATTATCGTCATGATTATGAAGGTGATGACGATATGCCAGCCCATATAAAAAGCAGTACATTAGGTGCTGAACTCACCATACCAATTAATCAAGGCCGCTTAATGCTAGGCACATGGCAAGGTATTTATTTAGGTGAACACCGAGACCATGGTGGTGCTAGACGGATTGTCGCGACAATCCAAGGTCAGATCTAAAACTAGCGGTAAGCTGTAAGCAAAACTTGGCTTTATATTTAAGAAAGTGTTTTGGGGTTTATTTAGAGATTGGAGCGGCACACGAGGCTCGAACTCGTGACCTCAACCTTGGCAAGGTTGCGCTCTACCAACTGAGCTAGTGCCGCATAATAAGTTACTAGTTTTAAGTTACAAACTTCAAGTTAGTTACTTTCCCCTTGAAACTTATATCAATTTCTTTTGGTGAGAAATTGGAGCGGCACACGAGGCTCGAACTCGTGACCTCAACCTTGGCAAGGTTGCGCTCTACCAACTGAGCTAGTGCCGCACAATAAGTTACTAGTTTTAAGTTACAAGCTTCAAGTTAGTTACTTTCCTCTTGAAACTTAAGCCAATTTCTTTTGGTGAGAAATTGGAGCGGCACACGAGGCTCGAACTCGTGACCTCAACCTTGGCAAGGTTGCGCTCTACCAACTGAGCTAGTGCCGCACAATAAGTTACTAGTTTTAAGTTACTAGTTTTAAGTTACAAGCTTCAAGTTAGTTACTTTCCTCTTGAAACTTAAGCCAATTTCTTTTGGTGAGAAATTGGAGCGGCACACGAGGCTCGAACTCGTGACCTCAACCTTGGCAAGGTTGCGCTCTACCAACTGAGCTAGTGCCGCATTCAATTACTTAGAGACATACCAACCCCGCGGGGGTTAACGTCTTAAGCGGGGCAGGATTCTACAATAATCCGATGTGTTTGCAAATGTTTTTTACAAATTAAAGAATTTTTCTTGGTAAACCTTTAATTCCATGATCGAATCTTTGATATCGTCGAGGGCTAGATGCGAACCTTTTTTGTTCACTTGTGCTAACACGTCAGGTTTCCAGCGACGCGCAAGCTCTTTAACTGTGCTTACATCGAGGTTACGGTAGTGAAAGTAGTCTTCCAATTCAGGCATGTACTTATTCATAAAGCGGCGATCTTGGCCGATAGAATTACCACACATAGGCGAAGCACCCGCAGGTACCCATTGCTTCAAAAATGCCAGTGTTTGCTCAATGGCATCTTGCTCTGTGAATGTGCTTGCTTTACAGCGAGCTGTTAAACCAGATTGACCGTGCTGAGTCGTACACCACTCATCCATGCCATCAAGCAGTTCATCGCTTTGATGAATAGCAATAACAGGGCCTTCAGCCAAAATGTTTAAATCACTGTCGGTGACAACAGTGGCAATTTCGAGTATTTTATCTGTTGCTGGTTCGAGGCCGGTCATTTCCAGGTCGAGCCAGATAAGATTTGATTTATGAAAAGACATAGTTACCTTAGCGGTGCTTTCCTTTAGATCCAACGCATTTAGATATATCATATTAGTATCATCAGTCGACCTAAAGCTTTTTTTTCAAAAAGCCCGACATTTACTCAAGTTATAGGCCAAAAGTGGCAAAACAAAAGAAATTAAGTAAAGGCCAATCGCGTCGAATTAAGGCCAACCATCAAAAACGCCTCTCTAATGCAGATAAAAAGCAAGAGAAAGGGGCAACTGTGCAATGGCAAAATGACAATTTAGGTCCTGCCGAAAATGCGGTAGTGATCAGTCGATTTGGCCAACATGCCGACATCGAAACCGAATCAGGCAGCATATTACGTTGTAATATTCGCAGAACAGTATCGAGCCTTGTCTGTGGTGATGAAGTTATTTTTCGCCGTGCAAAAGTTAGCGAAGGCGACTTAGCTGGCGTTATTGAAGCAACTCATGAACGTCGCTCACAACTAACGCGCCCTGATTTTTATGACGGGGTAAAAGTCGTCGCTGCCAATATCGACCAAATTTTAATGGTCTCTGCGGTACTGCCTGAGTTTACGCCAAACATTATCGATCGCTATTTAGTTGCCTGTGAAGACATGGGAATTGAGCCTATTTTAGTGCTCAACAAAATAGATTTAATTGACGATGAAGGCCTTGCTTTTATTGATGAAATTCTCGATATCTATCGAGAGTTAGGTTATCAAGTACTGTTAGTTAGTAATAAAACGGGTCAAGGCATCGATGAACTTAAACAAAAACTGGTCGGTAAAAACAGCATTTTTGTTGGTCAAAGTGGTGTGGGTAAATCAACCTTAGTGAACACTGTACTGCCAGATGCTGACATTCTAACCCAAGAAGTCTCCGAGAACAGTGGCCTTGGTCAACACACAACAACCGTATCTCGATTACACCATTTACCAAGTGGCGGTAACCTTATCGACTCACCAGGAATTCGTGAGTTTGGCTTGTGGCATTTAGATGTTGAGCGCGTTACATGGTGCTTTAAAGAGTTCCGTGATTTTATTGGTGGCTGTCGTTTTCGAGATTGTAAGCATTTAAACGATCCTGGCTGTATAATTCGCCAAGCTGTTGATGATGGTGAAATTTCAGAACTTCGCTTTGACAGTTACCACCGAATTTTAGAAACTATGGCCGACGGCCGTGCTGGTGCACGCGCTCCTCGCGTATAACTATTTAGGAAATAACAAGTGAGTTTAGATAAATTCAAAATTGCTATGCAATATGCCATGCCAAAACATTTCATTTCGCGCATGGTTGGCAAGTTGGCAGCAGCAAAAGCGGGTGGCTTAACAACGGCCTTAATTAAATTGTTTATCAAACAATACAAAATTGATATGAGTGAGGCTAAATACCCAGATCCAGCTCATTACAAAACTTTTAATGAGTTTTTCACTCGCCCATTAAAAGAAGGCATTCGTCCACTTGCTGAAGAAAGCGACATTATTGCTCACCCAGTTGATGGTGCAATTAGCCAATTAGGCGATGTAGTAGACGGTCAAATCATCCAGGCAAAAGGCCACGACTACAGCTTACAAGCACTACTTGGTGGCAAAGAAGAAGACACAGCGCCGTTTTTAGGCGGTAAGTTTGCGACTATTTATTTAGCGCCTAAAGATTACCACCGTATTCACATGCCTGTTGATGGTACGCTGAGCAAAATGATTTACGTTCCGGGTGATTTATTTTCGGTAAACCCGTTAACAGCGCAAAATGTACCTAACCTATTTGCTCGTAACGAGCGAGTTGTGGCTATCTTCGAAACCGAAATTGGCCCGCTAGCTATGGTACTAGTTGGTGCGACAATTGTTGCTAGCATCGAGACTATTTGGGCAGGCACAGTAACGCCACCAGCAGGTAAAGATGTATTTAGTTGGAATTACCCAACTAAAGGTGACAACGCGATTACTCTGAAGAAGGGTGAAGAAATGGGTCGCTTTAAATTAGGCTCTACCGTTATTTTAGCCTGGGGTGCAAATCAAGCTGAGTTCTTATCAGATCAACACCCAGAGACAGTAACACGTATGGGCACACCATTTGCGAAAATTAACGATTAATAAGTTCAATTAAGCAAACCACTTTAGCTAAAGTGGTTTGCTTAAAATTCACTATAAAACCGCGCCTATACCCCACGATTACACTCTAAACATTCACTATCTTTTTGAATATTAAAGCGCTGCTGTTTTAGTGTTAGCCCATCAAATTGAATAAACTCACTACCGACTTTATGGCCAAGCAATATATTGATAGCCAATAAGCTTTGTATGCTGCCCATAACCCCCAGTAACGGGCTCAATACCCCAGCATTATCGCAATTAAGCGCTGTTTTCTCCTCAGTTTGCGGGAACACACAACCATAGCAAGGGCTCTGTTCATCACGAAAATCAAAACTCATCACTTGCCCCTGTGTTGCAATAGCCGCAGCTGATACAAGTGGGATAGATTTAGCTAAACAATAGCGATTAACCAAATAGCGGGTAGCAAAGTTATCACTACAATCGAGGATAATGTCAGCACCTTCAAGTAACTCAGCACAGTTACTTTCATCAAGCTTTTGGCATAGAGGCTTAACCGTAATTTGATTATTTAAACTGCTTAATACCTTGGCAGCCGCCTGTGTTTTTGCCTGCCCCAAGTGGTTTACTTTATAGAGTATTTGTCGCTGTAGATTTGAAAGCTCAACTTTATCGTCGTCAATCAAAGTGAGCGTTCCGATTCCTGCAGCCGCTAAATAAAACAGTGCTGGTGAGCCAAGCCCACCTGCCCCGACAACCACAATATGTGCAGACTTTAACTTTTGCTGCCCCGCATGCCCCACCTCTTTTAATAGCAAGTGGCGGCTATAACGAATTTGCTCTTTGTCGCTTAAAGCGCTCATATTAAAACTGACCTTCGACCAGCAGTTTTAACTTGGCAATGGCTGCTTGGTAGTCTTCGGCTTCAGTAATCGCACGTACTACGGCAACACTGCCAACCCCCGTACTCGCAACTTGCTCTGCACGTGATATATCAATTCCACCAATCGCCACAGTTGGGTAATCGGCCATTAATGGCACAAATTTTTCGAGCTTTTCTAAACCTTGAATTTGCCCTGTCATGTCTTTGGTGGTGGTTGGATAAATAGCGCCAAACGCCATATAACTTGGTCTGTAATTGTGCGCGCGTAGCATTTCGTAAAAGCCATGAGTCGAAACACCTAAGCGTAACCCAGCCTCTTTTATGGCAATTAAATTAGCGGTTTGTAAGTCTTCTTGCCCTAAATGCACACCATAAGCGCCGTGTTTAATCGCTAATTGCCAATAATCATTGATATACACCTGCGCATCGTACTTCTGCCCCAGCATAACCGCACTAGCAATGGCATCTTCGAGTGTTGCATCGTCTGCATTTTTCATTCTTAATTGAACTGTTTTAACCCCTTCGGCTAAACACTTCTCTAACCAATTAACCGTATCAACAACGGCATATAACCCAAGCTGTTTAGAGTCGCATTCGGCAAAGCCTGCTGCCATGGTAAAATCAACTGGGCAGTCAAAGTCGAGCTCATCACCTAGCCAACTTCCCGCCTCGATGACTTGTGGGTAATCCGCGAGATTTGTTGGAAAGCAAGTGTGTGCAACGGGGCCAATCCCTTCGCCATAACGAACGGCTGCTTTTAAACCTTGGTTTATATAGGCTTTTGCTAAAATAAAGGCATCTTTGAGTGGATACTGTTTGGCTAAACACGCAGCAATAACAGATGCCATACTGCATCCAGTACCGTGACTATGCGGAGTTTGAATTTTTTCGTTACCAAGCCAATATGCCTGCTCACCTTGTACGCAGTAATCAATACAATAGCCACTTGGGTAATCCCAATGACCCCCTTTTATGATCACCGCTTTTGCACCATAGCCTGTTAACTTCTCGGCGGCTTCTTTCACTGCGCTTGGGCCAATCAAATAAACACCGGTTAATAGCTGCGTTTCGTGAGTGTTCGGTGTTACAACATCGACTAATGGCAATAAACACTCTTTAATGGCACTAACAGTATCTTCTTCTGTAAGTAAGTCACCACTTGAGGCAATGGCAACCGGATCATAAACAACCAAAGGCGGCTCTGCCCAAGTTGCTTTGTAATGTTTTAAATGCTCACTAATAAGCTGTATTTGCTGCACATTGGCAAGCATGCCAATTTTAATCACGCTGGCAGGCATATCACTGGCTAAGGCTAATAGTTGCGACTCAATCACTTCTGTTGAAATCGGGTTCAGCGCTTCTACACCTAAACTATTTTGTGCCGTTAAAGCAGTAATAACCGTACAGCCATGTACATTAAAACTTTGCATTGCCTTGATATCGGCTTGAATTCCTGCACCGCCGCCCGAATCTGAGCCAGCTATGGTCCATACAACCTGATTCATGTTACTCCTCACATTTTATTCTTGATGCCAAAATGGCATTCCGAGCGTCGGCGTTGATGGGCTTGCTACGTCTTTCTCTGGCATCGCTTTGGCCAAATAGCTATATCGCCCCGCTTCAACCGCACTCTTAAACGCTTTACTCATCGTCACTGGGCAACCTGCACCTGCAATTGCCGAGTTTAATAATACGGCATCATACCCTAATTCAAGCGCTTGGCAGGCATGAGATGGTAAACCTAAGCCCGCATCAACAATTAACGTATGGTTTGGCAAGCGCTCACGGATCATTTTTAAGTTGTAAGGATTCAGCAAGCCTTTACCCGTACCAATCGGTGCGCCCCAAGGCATTAATACTTCGCAGCCTAAATCAGCGAGGCGCTGACACAGCACTAAATCATCTGTGCAATAAGGTAAAACTTTAAAGCCATCGGCCAATAAAATTTTAGTGGCTTCGAGCAGTGCGATTAGATCTGGCTGTAAATTATATTCATCACCAATTAGTTCTAACTTGATCCAATCAGTGGCGAACACTTCGCGGCACATTTGTGCCAAGGTCACCGCTTCTTTCACACTATGACAACCCGCCGTATTTGGCAGCACCTTTAACCCGGTGTTTTTTATCAATTGCCAAAAATCATCACCCGCAGAAGCGCTTTGCTGACGTCTTAATGAAACCGTGACAATCTCAGCCTGTGAGGCCACTATCGAATCCTGCATAACACTTGGCGAAGGGTACAGTGCTGAGCCAATCAGTAACCGACTCGTAAATTGCTCACCATAAACCGAAAAACTATCCATCTTAGCCTCCTTGAATTGGCGACAATAACTCAATGCTGTCGCCTTCGTTGAGGGTTTTAGCATCGCACTGGCTGCGCGGTACAAAGTCACCATTAACGGCAACGGCAAATGGCGGTCTTGCACCAAACTGGCTCAACGCCTGAGTCAGCGATGTATTGTCGTTCACTGTAACTGACTGACCATTAATTAAAATATTCATTTTTATCCTTAAGCAATTAAGCTCACTGCGTCATCAACCACCTGAGGCGCAAGTAAATAGCCATGACGGTACAAGCCATTAATACTGATCACTCGACCTTGCTTTGTGACTTTCGGGCGGTTGTCTGCAAACGCTGGACGAAGCCCCGATTGCAAGCTTTCTATACGCCCTTCAGCAAAGCCGCTATGCACCGTATAAGCAGCAGACAATAACTCCAGTGCCGAACGCACGGTGACTTTACCTCGGTCTTGCGATTCGATTTCAGTCGCACCAATCACAAATTGATGATTTGGTTTAGGAGCAATATAAATTGGGTAACGCGGATGCATCAGTCGTATCGGTCTAGTTAGGTTCACCTCTGGTGCATATAAACGCGCCACCTCCCCTCTTACTCCACGCAGTAAAGGTTCAGTCTGTTTTGCACCTAAGCCTCGGCAATCAAATACATAATCAAAGCTTTGGCCATTCACCTGATGGGCGTTCAATTCAACTTTACAGCCAAAGTTAAATTGCACTCCTTGCGAGGTAAGCTTTTTAAAACTAGCGCCATAAAATGCCTGATTATCGAGTTGCCCTTCACAAGGTAAATACACTCCTTGATGGAAACGCCCAGCTAGTTCAGGCTCAAGATCAGCGATTTGAGAACCCACCAATGCCTGTGCCTGATAGCTTTCAAGCGGTTTTAAGCGGCTAACAAAACTTTGTAAATCGCCCCTATCTTGCTGATGAGCAACCACTAAACTGCCTGTTTGTTGAAAATACACAGCTTCATTGAGCTCACTTAAAATTTGCTGCCAACGAGTGATGCTATTAAGCCCTTGTAGGGCTAAATCCTGTTCACACAGGACTGATTCAGCAAGGGGTGCCAACATCGCTGCAGCAACGCTGCCGGCACTGTTGCTAGCATGTTCATCATCTTGCTCAAACACGCTCAGCTGGTGCTCTTTAGCAAGTGCCAATGCAGTTAAACGGCCAGTTAAACCAAAACCCAGTATCGCTATCTTTAATGACATAAACTTTCTAGGCCCCAGACTCTGGGCCCTAGGCAAAAAACCCAGAGCCTATCGCTGATGCCTAGCTCCATCAATTAAACTGCTTTGTGGTAAATCTCAGAGCCCGTTTTTTTGAACTCGTCTGATTTCGCTTTCATTTCGGCTTCAACATCAACCATTTTGATTTCGATAGCATCACCTACGTTATTTGGATCTATGCCTCTTGCTTCAAGATCTTTGGCGTAATCACGTACTTCTTGAGTGATCTTCATCGAACAAAACTTAGGTCCACACATAGAGCAGAAATGTGCAATCTTGCCTGATTCTTGTGGCAATGTTTCATCGTGATATTCGCGGGCGCGTTCTGGGTCTAAACCTAGGTTAAATTGGTCATGCCAACGGAACTCAAAGCGTGCTTTTGATAATGCATTATCTCGCTCTTGCGCACCCGGGTGGCCTTTTGCCAAATCGGCAGCATGGGCAGCAATTTTGTAAGTGATTAAACCTTCTTTAACGTCTTCTTTGTTTGGTAAGCCTAAATGCTCTTTAGGGGTTACATAACAAAGCATAGCGCAGCCGTACCAAGCAATTTGCGCAGCGCCAATACCTGATGTGAAATGATCGTACCCCGGTGCAATATCCGTGGTTAATGGACCAAGAGTATAAAACGGTGCTTCTTCACAGTGTTTTAGCTGCTCTTCCATGTTCTCTTTGATCATATGCATTGGCACATGGCCTGGGCCTTCGATGAATACTTGCACATCGTGTTTCCAAGCAAGTTTTGTCAGCTCACCTAAAGTACGTAATTCGCTGAATTGGGCTTCGTCATTCGCATCGGCAATAGAGCCCGGACGCAGGCCATCACCTAATGAAAAACACACATCATACTGTTTTAAAATTTCACAAATTTCTTCAAAGTGCGTGTATAAGAAGTTTTCTTTATGGTGCGCTAAACACCATTTCGCCATGATAGAACCACCACGCGAAACAATACCGGTAACACGCTTTGCCGTCATCGGCACGTAACGCAGTAATACCCCAGCATGAATAGTAAAGTAATCAACGCCTTGTTCTGCTTGTTCAATCAAGGTATCGCGGAAAATCTCCCACGTTAGGTCTTCAGCCACACCGTTTACTTTTTCAAGCGCTTGGTAAATTGGTACCGTGCCAATTGGTACTGGTGAGTTACGTACCACCCATTCACGGGTTTCGTGAATATAGCGACCCGTTGATAAGTCCATTACCGTGTCGGCGCCCCAACGAGTAGACCACACCATTTTTTCGACTTCTTCTTCGATTGATGAAGTGACCGACGAATTACCAATATTCGCGTTCACTTTAACTAAAAAGTTTCGGCCAATGATCATCGGCTCGGTTTCTGGATGGTTAATATTGTTAGGAAGCACAGCGCGGCCACGAGCAATTTCATCACGCACAAATTCAGGAGTAATAAAATCAGGAATGCTAGCACCAAACGATTCGCCTTTGTGCTGGGCTGCAAGTAACTCTTCACGAATTTTAGCGCGACCCATGTTTTCACGGATTGCCACATATTCCATTTCAGGCGTCACGATGCCTTGTCGCGCATAATGCATTTGCGTGACGTTTTTACCTGCTTTTGCACGGCGGATCTTTGGTAGGTGCTCAAAGCGGATATGATCTAGCCCTTCATCTGCCATACGCTGTTGAGAAAATTGTGAAGTCACTGAGTCTAAAATTTCAGTATCGCCGCGGCTTTCAATCCACTTTTCACGGTATTTCTCAAGACCCTTGCGCACATCGAGTTTAAAGTCAGGGTCAGTGTATGGACCTGATGTATCGTAAACACGAATTGGCGCGTTAGGCTCAAATACAGGGTTCTCTTCAGTACCACCGATGAAGGTATCGCTAAGGGTGATTTCACGCATCCCTACTCGCACATTATCTTGCGTGCCTTCTACATAAACTTTATGAGAATTAGGAAACGGTTGACCCGTTAAGTTATAAATATACTCTGATGCAGCCGCACGAACTTCACGGCGAGATGGTTTAGTTGTTGTGTTTGACATGACTTACCTCATTGCTTTAAGGGTTGTCTTGTCAGATATTGCATGTGCAATAGAGAGTGGCAAACGCCATTGGATCGTTAGTAAGTTAAATGCTTACCAGTGCAGCCTGTGCCGCTTATGCCCCAAAATTTGGCGCACAAGCGCCTAGTGAGGCAGCTTGTTCCCTACGCAGGTGTTAGCCTGATCAGGTTCACGGATCCCGCTTTCGCGATCTCAGCCTTGTTAAAGGCACTCCGACAAGTTTAAATTCGTTATTTTTTATTAACGCAATGAGTGTACGTTAGTTAAAAATTTGCTGCAAGCACATGCGCTTTAGTTTTTGGCGATAAAGGTAAAGCGATGCGTACCTTGCAAAGTCAGTTGCTCACCTTCAAGCTTAATGGCTGCACCTTCTCTTAACGCGGTTAACAAACTACGTTCGAGTTCATCGGCTTTCTCACCGCATGATTTACGTGTCATGCCTAGCTTGTTTACTACAATTGAATCATCGTCAGTTAGAACTGCTTCGCCAAAAAATTTATTACAGCCAGCAAAGCCATTTATTTGCATTGCTTCAATAAATCGCATTGATGCACTTTGCGACACATCAAGACTTAAGCCATTCACCTTTGATAACTGCCACTGAGTATATTTTAATTGTTCACTTGTGACTGTACTGGTTGATGAACACCCTAAACAAAATAATACAAACAAAAGTGGTACGGCTAAACGCTTCATATTTTTTACAATTCAAATTCCAATACCATAATAGTAACAATATTTGACTGCTTTGATCGTTAAAAAAACATGTTTTATCTGTAAAAAATTGTTCTAAGCCCCATTTTTTTGAAACACTCTCGCTTACTTGAATAAGTTATCGACTTCTTCTGGTAAAAAAGGACGACCTTTTTCATTTACCGACGTACCAATCACTAACGCTTGTAGCATCACTTTATCGTCATGTTTGCGATACACCGTTTGTCTAAATGCAAACTTTAAACGGCTGATACGCTCCGGCTCAACGGCCACGTAAAATTCATCACCCGGCACAAGTGATGCCTTGTAATCCATTTCGCTGCGAAGCACCACAAGGTTAACTTTTTCTCTTGCTAGCTTTGCAAAGTCGATACCTTGAGCATGTAAAAATTCATGGCGAGCATGTTCTAAGTAATTAAAATAAACACTGTTATTTACAATACCTTGTAAATCACACTCATAATCACGCACTTTAAAGTCGACTTTAAAGGTCATAGTCGTATTCCTAATCAATTTACGTATAATTGCCTGCGTTTATACCATAAAAATTGATTTTATAGCCATTTGGCTAGCTAGGTTGCTAGAATAGCAGTCCCGAAAATGGAGTTAAGAATCCACATGAAACGACGTTTATCATTATTATCTGCTGCCATCCTGCCTTTATTTGCAGCATCTTCGATTGCCTACGCTGAAGATGGTGAGTTGGAAACAATTGTAGTTACCGGTGATTTCAAAAAAGAAAGCATTCAAACATTAAGTGCCAGTGCTAGTTTATTTTCAGACCATGAAATCAATCAACGTGGTGCAAAGTTTTTAGATGAAATGCTTGCTAGTGCAGCGAATGTAAACTTTACCTCAGGGGCATCTCGTGGTCGTTTCGTGCAAATTCGTGGTGTAGGTTTACGCTCACAGTTTGTTGACCCCATTAATCCTTCGGTTGGCTTAGTGATCGACGGCATCAACTACTCTGGTTTAGGCGGCAGTTCACTGTTATTTGATATCGACCAGGTAGAAATTTATCGCGGCCCACAAGGGACTCGCTTTGGTGCTGATGCATTAGCTGGCATGATTCAAATGGAATCTGCAACACCCGCCCTTGACCCAAGTGTGAAAGTACAATTAGGTGCGGGCAACTACAACAGCTATGAAGCAGGTATTGCCGCAGGTACGGGTATTACCGACGACACAGCAGTACGCGCCAGTATTTATCAACGTGAGTCTGATGGCTATGTTGAAAACCGTTATTTAGGCGAAGATACCCAACAACAAGATGAGCTCGTTTCTCGCTTTAAATTACACAGCCAATTGACCGATCACCTACGTACTGAACTGAGCGTTCATTACATTGATATTAATAACGGCTATGATGCCTTCACCTTGGATAACAGCCGTTACAGTGTGGCTGATGAACCAGGCCAAGATAACCAAGAAAGCATTGCAGTTGGCCTTGCCAACATTTACACCGGCTTCGACTGGTTTGATGTTAGCCTAAACCTTTCAGGTATCGACAGCGAGCTGCTATACAGCTACGACGAAGACTGGGTGTGTAATGATGAAGCCCAACCAGAGTTATGTGCTGCAGGCTTGCATGAATGGGGCTATAGCTCAACAGATGCTTACTTTCGCGATCGTCAAGATCAAGCAGCCGAGCTGCAATTTAGCGGTAAGTCTGGTGAGTGGGTTGCCGGTATTTACTACCAAGGCCGCGAAGTTGATTTAGAACGCCAATACACTTGGCTTACGCAACCATTTGCATCAAATTATGAAACCAGCAATATTGCAGCGTATGGTCAATTAGCAACACCTATTGGTCCAAAAACAACCTTAATTACGGGTTTGCGTGTCGAGCAGTATCAAGGCGACTACACCGACAACAACGGTTTTATTGAAGAAACTGATGATGTCATGGTGGGCGGTAAGCTTGCACTTGAATACCAAGTGATTGATCGCACCATGATCTACACCAGCATTACTCGTGGCTATAAGGCTGGCGGTATTAACTCTGAAGCGTTAGCAAAAGCAAAAGATGAAAGCTTAAATCTAGATGCTGATTTCTTCGCTAATCACACATCATTTGCCCCTGAATACCTTTGGAGCAGTGAGTTTGGTGTGAAAGGCAGCTCACTAGACGATAAGTTTGTGTTACGTCTTGCCGCTTTCTACATGTATCGCGAAGATATGCAGCTAAAATCGTGGCAAGTTGAAGGTCAAAAATTCACAGGCTATATCGATAATGCCAGCTCTGGTGAAAACTACGGTTTAGAAATTGAAGGTAGCTTCCAAGCTACTGACAATTTACTACTCACGGGTAGTGCAGGTTATTTACATACAGAAATCAATAACTTTGTTGCGCAATCAGGCCTTGATCAAGATGGCCGTGACCAAGCACAAGCACCTAAATACCAATATGCATTCACTGCGCGTTATAACTTTACGCCAGCACTTTACGCATCAATTGGTGTAGAGGGCAAAGACGATTATTACTTCTCTGACAGCCATAACTCACAAGCACCAAGCACCAACTTGGTAAATGCTTCGTTTGGTTATGAAAGTGATAATTGGAGCATTAATGCATGGGCACGCAACTTATTTGATGAAGACGTACCAACTCGTGGTTTTGAGTTTGGTAACGACCCATTAGATGGTTACACCACTCATACTTACACCCAACTTGGCGAACCTATGGTTGCCGGTGTGACATTTATTTACGAGCTATAAACCGTAGGCGCGACTTTATGTCGCGCTTTTAAAATCAATGAAAATCGCGGGTTAAACCCGCTCCTACATTTAAGCCCTTTCAACATCAAAAGCGATCACGTCTTTGATCTTTTTCTTATTCGTTGCCAGCATAATGAGTCGATCAATACCCAGTGCGACACCCGCACATTGCGGCAAACCATGCTCTAGAGCAGCTATTAAACGCTCATCCATTGGCACTTGCTTTAAGCCATTTGCTTCACGGTACTGATTATCTTCACTAAAACGAGCTGCTTGCTCTTTGCCATTGGTCAGCTCATTAAAGCCGTTTGCCAGTTCCATATTTTTAAAATATAACTCAAAGCGCCCTGCTACTCGCTCATCGTGCTGACAAATTTGTGCAAGAGCTGCTTGCGAAGCTGGAAAATGATAAACGAAACAAGGCTTTTCTTGGCCAATTGTTGGTTCAACCTTCATACAAAATAATAGCTGTAATAAGGTATCGCGATGTGTTTCATTCGCGGCAATATCGGCAAAGCCCTGCTCTGTTGCTAGTTGCTGCAATGTGCTGATATCAGCAGTTAAAGGGTCTACACCTAAGGCGTTCATAAAGGCTTGCTGATAAGTGAGTCGCTCTGCGCTATCTACGCCAAGCACCAATTGCATAAGCTCATCCATTTCATCCATAAGCGCAAATTCATCAAAACCCGGACGATACCACTCAAGCATCGTAAATTCAGGATTATGATGGCTACCCGCCTCTTCATTTCGAAAGGCTTTGCACAGCTGGAAAATAGCCCCAGAGCCCGCAGCAAGTAAACGCTTCATGGCAAACTCAGGTGACGTTTGCAAATAAAGTGGTAAGCCACCAGCATGACCTGGGCCAACAAACTCGGTACTAAATGTCGCTAAATGCACGTCGGTTACACTGGCAGCACTTAGGCTTGGTGTTTCAACCTCCATAACATCCCGCGCATAAAAGAACTCACGAATACGGCGAATGATGGCGGCACGGTGGCGTAAAGTTTCAATATCGGCGCTTGGTTGCCAAAGGGCTTTAGACATAAACTGTTTCTCAAAAAAAATCCCAGCAGAAGCTGGGATTTTATAATAAATTGCTTAACAAAGCCTATTACTTAACGCGGCTCACGTATTCACCGCTACGTGTATCAACCTTGATCACTTCGCCGATTTGTACGAAAAGAGGAACACGAACAACAGCACCAGTGCTTAATGTTGCTGGTTTACCGCCAGTACCTGCTGTATCACCTTTTAGACCTGGATCTGTGTCAGTGATTTCTAGTTCAACAAAGTTTGGTGGAGTAACGGCGATTGGGTTACCGTTCCAAAGCGTGATTGTACATACGTCATTTTCAACTAACCATTTAGCGTTGTCGCCAAGTGCTTTTTCGTCAGCAGCGATTTGCTCAAATGTTTCGTTGTTCATGAAATGCCAGAACTCACCGTCAGTATATAGATACGCTAAATCGGTATCCATTACGTCTGCACCTTCAACGGTCTCACCTGACTTGAACGTTTTTTCTAGTACTTTACCTGTGATAAGTTTACGAATACGAACACGGTTAAACGCCTGGCCTTTACCTGGTTTTACCATTTCATTTTCTAAGATGCTGCAAGGTTCGCCGTCTAACATAATTTTTAGGCCGCCCTTGAACTCATTGGTGCTATAATTCGCCATCGTTTCCTCTGTCTAAATAATTTCGAGTAATCTACGTGTCAATGATACAAAGAAATGAAGTAAATTTGCATAAAAACTGGCAAAAAGAATTGGCAAATGTTGTCACTTGTCCTGAACGCTTGCTAGAAATGCTAGGATTATCAAGCAAAGTAGACGAAAAAGACCTCAAAGCACGCAGTCTTTTTCCTGTCCGCGTGCCGCTGCCTTTTATCAAAAAAATGCGTTATGGCGACATAAACGACCCTCTTTTGCTGCAAGTGATGCCTCGCCATCAAGAATTTTTAGCAAAAACAGGTTACGACAAAGACCCCTTAAAAGAGCAAGATAACAACCAACCTGGTTTGTTACACAAGTATCGCTCTCGCGTTTTAGTGATGTTTAAAACCGGTTGTGCGGTAAATTGTCGCTATTGTTTTAGACGCCATTTTCCGTATCAAGAAAACCAATTAAACAAACGTAGCTTAATTGACGCACTGGCTTATATAAAAGCAGACAGCAACATCAACGAAGTCATTTTAAGTGGTGGCGATCCATTAATGGCCAAAGACGATGCTGTTAGTTGGTTTATGGATGAGTTAGAGCAGCTTCCGCAAATTAAACGCATGCGTATTCACAGCCGCTTACCTGTTGTGATCCCAGCAAGAATTACCGATGAGCTATGTGCACGCTTTGCTACATCGCCCTTAAAGGTGGTGTTTATAAACCATATCAATCACGCTAACGAAATTGATGATGATTTTAAAACGGCCATGCAAAAATTAAAAGCTGTGGGTGTTACCTTATTAAATCAAGCGGTGTTACTAAAAGATGTGAATGACTCTGTTGAGTCGCAAGTTGCGCTAAGTGAGGCACTGTTCGAGGCCGATATATTACCTTACTACTTACATCTACTAGATAAAGTGGAAGGTGCCAGCCACTTTGATATAGCTGAGAGTCAGGCACGAGAAATCGTTACGGCTATGCTGGCAGCATTGCCGGGGTTCTTGGTTCCTAAGCTAGTACGCGAGATCGGCGGCGAAAAAAGTAAAACGCCTATCGATCTAAGGGCGTGCTGACCTTTATTGATTAAAGTTTGTTCACTCTAGGGGCGATTTAATCGCGGCGCGAGATTTGTAACCTAGTGGGCTAAGTAAAAATCGAGTAACAAAGAGTTAATCGCCCCTAGGAAGAACCCGAAGGGCAGCGCGTGTTTGGCATTAATGCTGCGTTATCGCCTATTTATGGGGAACAACCACACTGCATAGGCTCTGCCTTGCCTAAATACCAAACACACTGCTGCAAAATCAATCATAAAGGGTCAACACGCCCTATCTAGTTAAACGTATACGTTTACGTTGTTACCTAGTGTCGCAGTTACCGACTTAGCAGGTGTTTGTGCAGCACTGGTATTCATTGCTGCGCCTTCGATAAGTGCAAGTGCCGCAGCACCATCAGCCTTTTGCTGTTTTTTAGCAAGTGACGCGCTGTAAACTTCGGCGCTTTCGCCACCGCCACTCATCGCTGGTAAGCTTGATCCTGATATATTCATAGTTCATTACCTGACTTTTTATGACAATCCACGTACTATATCGGCATTGCAGTCTAAAGCTTTAGGAAAAAAATGGATTCAATTATTGAACAACTCAATGCTAACCTAAAAATCGTTTACCGTCAGGCACTTGATGCCGATAAAAAATTAGATGATTTACAGCAGCAAGGCCACGGCAAATTCACTGCCTTATTTGCAAAAGATGCTGGCTTTGATTTTGAAGCAAAACGTTTTAAACCTTACGTTCTCGATGTTGCTGCTGATGTAGAAAGCTTAAGCAACGACGGTATGGACGAAGAAAAACTGAAAAAAACCGTTATTAAACTTCAACAGCTATTACAACTGTTAGCGACGTTTAAGTAACGTAGAAGCCTCTATTTCATTTATTGTGAATAGAGGCTAACGCGCGAAATAAATTTCACGCCTACATCAAACGTAGGCGTCACGCTTGCTTGGCGTATCTACCATTCAACCTCTAGCTTGCAAATTCACAAAACCAAAAAACAACACAGTTCGACTTAAAACTTACAGCTTTGAGTTATCATTCATCAAGGTTTAACGACGGTAATAGCTCATCTTCGAACCAATCAGTAATTAAACGTTTATCGTAATAATAAGCCTCGTCACGACCCATCTTCATACGATCCATGAATCCCATATCTTTGAGTTTTACATCGTTTGCTTCGCTTACGACCTTACCGTTTTTATCGGTAATTGAATAATTTAAGTCGATACGCGGAAAGTAAATTGGTTTGATAATACGTAGCTCATTCATGGTACCAAAACGCACATCACCAGCTAGATCGAGCTCTGTCACCTCAACATTAAAGGTATAACCTTCGGGTAACTTTTCAGCTAGTTTGTTAAAGTGTTTTTCAAAATTATTAGCCACATTTTTATGAAATGCGCCTTTTGGTGAGTTATTCCCTGGGCGTACATCACGATAATCATTAAAGTCATGCCATTTAACTTTTGCTTCGCCTGCATGAGCAAAAGCCGGGAGCGTAACAATAAGCGCTAACGCAACTTTTTTTACTATATTCATCATATTCTCCAGTTAACAGGTGTAGCTAGTGCTTAAAAATTTAGCAGCTGACGATTAACTATAGCTTAATATGTAATCAGCTAGGTGTAACCAATATGGTATAAAGTGTAATCAAAAACAACTACCTCACCTTGCCATACAGAATGATAATCACATTTTATTCATGTAATTTAACGCGAAATATGATGAAATAAGCCTAATTTAATCAGGTATAGTTTATGGAAATCTTATGACCATTTTAGTCACCGGCGGAGCCGGATATATCGGTTCACATACCGTTTTAGAATTATTACAACAGGGTAATGATGTTGTTGTACTTGATAATTTAAGCAATTCATCAAATGAGTCATTGGCTCGTGTTAAAAAAATCACGGGTAAAGATGTCACGTTTTACCAAGGTGACATTTTAGATAGAGCCTGTTTAGATAAAATCTTTAGTGAGCACTCAATCGACAGCGTTATCCACTTTGCAGGTTTAAAAGCAGTGGGCGAATCGGTTATTAAACCTATTGAGTATTACCAAAACAACGTACAAGGCACGTTAACGCTGGTTGATGCAATGCGCGACGCTGGTGTATTCAAATTAGTATTTAGCTCATCAGCAACGGTTTATGGCGACCCAGCAAGCTTACCAATTCGCGAAGACTTCCCTGTTGGTGGCACAACAAACCCATACGGTACATCTAAACTCATGGTTGAGATGATGCTACAAGATATTGCTAAATCGGATGAACGCTTTGCCTTTGTAATTTTACGTTACTTTAATCCTGTTGGTGCGCACGAGTCGGGGCTAATCGGTGAAGACCCTAATGGCATTCCTAATAACTTACTGCCGTATATTTCTCAGGTGGCAGTTGGCAAATTAGAAAAGCTAGGTGTATTTGGTGATGACTACGATACGGTAGATGGCACGGGCGTGCGTGATTATATTCATGTAGTTGATTTAGCACTTGGTCACTTAAAAGCGCTGAACCGCATTGCTAGTGATACAGGTTCGCACGTATTTAACCTTGGCACAGGCAATGGTTATTCGGTATTACAAATGGTTAATGCCTTTGAAAAAGCCAGCGGACAAGCTGTTCCTTACCAAATATCGCCGCGCAGAGCGGGTGATATTGCTGCATGTTACGCTGCCCCAGAAAAGGCGCTAAAGGAGCTTGGCTGGCAAGCTGAGCGCGGCATTGACGAGATGATGCAAGATACGTGGCGCTGGCAAAGTAAAAACCCTAACGGTTATAAATAAGCACTAGCCTTGGTGTTAAACAAATGGCTGTTCTCTGTGTCCTCTGTGGTTAGAAAAGCTCTTTAATTCACAAAGAGGACAAGAGGCGCTGCGCTTTAGAGGAAACAAAAAACACAATTATCACTTCCTCATTCTCTTCTCATTCACTTCTCTTTGTGCAAATTTTTTAAAAACATATTGAACCACAGAGAACATAGAGGCGCTTCGCACTACACAGAGAAAATAAATATCACAAAGAGATTATGGTCTCTTCCTCTGTGCTCTCTGTGACCTCTGTGGTTAGAAAAAGATCTTTAATTCACAAAGAGGACAAGAGGCGCTGCGCTTTAGAGTAAACAAAAAACATAATTATCACTTCCTCATTCTCTTCTCTTTGTGAAAATATTTTCGGTACTAAAGTACCTCTTACACGCATCTCCCACCAACAACACCGTTCATCTTACAGCTCAAACTTCTGCTTTATCTTTTCGATAATCTCAACATTCGCAGCTGGGAAACTGTAATCATCAAGCTCGCTCAGTGCAACCCACTTACTTTGTTGGCCTTCTGCACCATGGGCAGTGCCTGTGAAATCATCAACAATGTGCACATCTAAGCGCACGCATTTATCGCCGTAGTCATGCTCGATAACCATTAGCTCTTCACTGCCGTTTACGGTTAGGTTTACTTCTTCTAACAGCTCACGCTGAAGTGCTGCAAACACACTTTCGCCCTGCTCTACTTTACCGCCAGGGAATTCCCACAAGCCGCCTTGGTGTTTGTCGTCTGGGCGCTTACAAATAAATAACTGCTGATCTTTATAAATAACGCCAACAGCAACATGCACTACTTTTTTTGTCATTTGTTATTCCTCAATCATAAAAAAAGCGACGCAAGCGTCGCTTTTTATCAGCGTATTTTGGTTACTTTAATTTACCGCAACACTGTTTAAATTTATTACCTGAACCACATGGACAAGGCTCGTTACGGCCAACTTTTGGCTCTGCGCGGTGAGTTACTGTTGCACCTTCTGGTGTTTCGCCACCGATGTGCTCAGCTTCTTCGTGTTGGTATTCACGAGGTGCATTTTCGCTACGACGATGTTGCTCTTCAACTTTCTCAACATCTTCTTCTGCGCGAACTTGCACTTTACTTAAAATACCAACAACGTCGATTTTTAAGTTCTCAAGCATTTCAGAGAATAGCTCGAACGACTCACGCTTGTACTCTTGCTTTGGATTCTTCTGTGCGTAACCACGTAAGTGGATACCTTGACGAAGGTGGTCCATCGCTGCCAAGTGATCTTTCCAGTGTTGGTCTAGGCTTTGTAGCATAATCGCTTTTTCGAATTGACGTAGTACAGACTCACCTACCATCTCTTCTTTTTGCTTGTATGCTTGCTCAACCGCTTCTTCGATACGCTCACGAAGTTTTTCTTCGTATAGTTTGCTATCGTCAGCTAACCATTGTGAAATTGGCAGCTCAATTAAGAAGTCTAGTTTTAAGCGCTCTTCAAGACCTGGAATATCCCACATTTCAGCTAAGCTTTGCGGTGCAATATATTGGTCAATCGTACTGTTAAGAACGTCGCTACGAATTGCTGTGATAGTTTCTGAGATATCGCCTTCTTCAAGTAGCTCGTTACGCTGTGAGTAAACAACACGACGTTGGTCGTTTGCTACATCATCGTACTCAAGTAGTTGCTTACGAACGTCGAAGTTGCGTGCTTCAACTTTACGTTGTGCGTTTTCGATTGCACGGTTTACCCAAGGGTGCTCAATCGCTTCGCCGCGTTGCATACCTAGTTTACGCATCATGTTAGTCATGCGCTCACCAGCGAAGATACGCATTAGCGCGTCGTCCATTGATAAATAGAAACGGCTTGAACCCGCATCACCTTGACGACCAGAACGACCACGTAACTGGTTATCGATACGACGAGACTCGTGACGCTCAGTACCAATGATGTGTAAACCACCCGCTTCGATTACTGCATCATGGCGTTTTTGCCACTCATCTTTAATCGCTTTGATTTGTTCATCAGTCGGGTTTTCTAGCTTTTCAACTTCGCTGTGCCAGTTACCACCTAACACGATATCGGTACCACGACCGGCCATGTTAGTTGCAATGGTTACTGTGCCAGGTAAACCTGCATCGGCAACAATGTCTGCTTCTTGCGCGTGGAACTTAGCATTAAGTACGTTGTGCTTAATTTTTTCTTTACGTAAGAACTGCGATAAGTACTCAGAACTTTCGATAGAAATCGTACCCACAAGTACCGGTTGACCGCGTTCTTGACAATCTTTGATATCAGCAAGAATTGCTTCGTACTTCTCTTCTTGTGTTAAGTACACAAGGTCAGCACGATCGTCACGGATCATCGGTTTGTTAGTTGGCATTACTACGGTGTCTAGACCATAGATAGACTGGAACTCAAACGCTTCGGTGTCTGCTGTACCTGTCATACCCGCTAATGTGTCGTATAAACGGAAGTAGTTTTGGAATGTGATTGATGCCAATGTTTGGTTTTCGTTTTGAATGCGAACACCTTCTTTTGCTTCAACAGCTTGGTGTAAACCTTCTGACCAACGACGACCTTCCATTGTACGGCCTGTATGCTCATCAACAATGATAACTTCGTTTTCTTTAACAACGTAATCAACGTCTTTTTGATACAGCTTGTGAGCTCGTAGCGCCGCATACACATGACTTAATAATGTGATGCTAGAAGCTGAGTAAAGTGAATCACCTTCTTCGATTAAGCCACGCTCAATTAATAGTTCTTCAACTTTAATTTGGCCACGTTCAGTTAAGTGAACTTGCTTAGATTTTTCGTCGATAGTGAAGTCGCCGTCACCTTCAACGCCTTCTTCATCTTCTTTTTCTTGCAGCTCAAGTTCTGGCACAATTTTGTTGATTTCGATGTAAAGCTCAGAGCTGTCTTCCGCAGGGCCTGAGATAATAAGCGGCGTACGCGCTTCATCTATTAGGATTGAATCCACCTCATCCACTACTGCGTAGTAAAGTGGGCGTTGCACACGCTCTTCAATGCTAAATGCCATGTTATCGCGTAGATAATCAAAGCCAAATTCGTTATTCGTACCGTAAGTAATGTCGGCAGCATAAGCGATTTTCTTTTGCTGTGGCATCATGCCCGGTACGTTGCAGCCTACTGTTAGGCCTAAGAATTCAAATAATGGACGGTTAGTTTCGGCGTCACGTTTTGCAAGGTAGTCATTCACTGTAATAACGTGAACACCTTTACCTGTTAAACCACGAAGGTATGCAGGTAATGTTGCAGTAAGTGTTTTACCTTCACCGGTACGCATCTCTGCGATACGACCTTGATGTAACACCATACCACCTAGTAGCTGTACGTCGAAGTGACGCATGCCATTTACACGCTTAGATGCTTCACGTACCACAGCAAATGCTTCTGGTAAGATATCATCTAGGCTTTGTCCGTTATCGTAACGCTCTCTAAATTCAGCTGTTTTTGCTTTTAAATCTTCATCAGAAAGCGCTTCTAATTGCTTTTCAAGCGCATTAATTAGAGCGACCGTCTTTCTTAGGTTTTTAATAGTGCGGTCATTGCGACTACCAAAAATCTTGGTAAATAAATTAGATATCATGATAAAACCGTTACAATATATTCTTTGTTAGCTAGTCATTAGCTAACCCACTTTCTTCAATTGATAATTAATATGCGCTTATGCTCATGATGTAGGGCATATTAATTAACAATTTATCAGTACGCTGTTCAAAACACCGCTTATTTCGTGCGCTATCATACCAGAGTCTGCGCAACATCAAACCTTCTGTGTGTGAAGATATGGAATTTCGGCAAGAAAATTTAAAAATCAGCCATAATCTTTGGTCTAACCCCATAAAAAAGGTGAAAACAAGACCACTGAGTAGATATGGCGACAATTGAAATAAAATCAAGATCAGGGATGAAAAAAGGAGCTCGATTGTAGGCGCGATTTTATATCGCGAAACCTGCAAAAGTGAAAAATAATATTCACAAAGAGGATAAGAGGCGCTGCGCTTGAGAGAAAACAAAAAACATAATTATCACTTCCTCACTCACTTCTCATTCACTTCTCTTTGTGCAAATCATGTAAAAAATATTTGAACCACAGAGTACACAGAGGCGCTTCGCGCTACACAGAGAAACCACTATCAACAAAGAGATTATGGTCTCGCTTTCTCTTTCTCTGTGCTCTCTGTGACCTCTGTGGTTAGAAAAGCTCTTTAATTCATAAAGAGATTATGAGGCGCTGCGCTTTAGAGGAAAACAAATTAAGTAAGTTATTGGTTTACCTCATTCTCTTCTCATTCACTTCTCTTTGTGCAAATCATGTAAAAACAATATTTGAACCACAGAGAATATAGAGGCGCTTCGCGCTACACAGAGAAAATAAATATCACAAAGAGATTATGGGCACTCCGCGCTTCAGTGAATAACGATTTACAATCTACTATTCTCTCCCTCTGTGCTCTCTGTGACCTCTGTGGTTAGAAAAAAAGATCTTTAACTCACAAAAAGGTTATGAGGCGCTACGCTTTAGAGGAAACAAAAAACATAATTATCACTTCCTCATTCTCTTCTCATTCACTTCTCTTTGTGAGAAAGATCTGACGCGCGAAATAAATTTCACGCCTAAATCAAATGTAGGCGTCACGCTTGCTTGGCGCGCCTGCCATACAACGCGAATCATGCACATCAACACATAACCAACAGGCAATGCTGGGCAACTCAAAACTGACGGCTGAAAGCTGATGGCTTTGCTTATTTTTTCCGCCCGTGTTGGGCTAAGCGCTCTAATTTTTCTTTTAACGATGGAGGGGCGTCAGCAGCGATAGCTGTTAAATAGTCCGCCGTTTGCTCACTCATATGGCGCTTTGCTTGCGGTTTTTTTTCAGCTTCTTTTGATGTAGATAAGCGCTGAGTAGCTTGTGGGTTGGCGGTAATTTTAATTTGTCCAAGCTCTACCATGCCAGCGGCACGAAAATGCGAGAGCATATCCATTTTTAAATAATTTAAACGCAGTGCAATCGGTGCAGAAACCGCTTCAATCATCAAAGTACCATCGCGGTAATTACTTACCCGGCATTTTTTGGAAAGCGTTTCACCTAAAAACTCGTCTAAAATCGTTTGTTGACTCGACAGGCCTTGGGTTTTACCAGCATAAGACGCTAAACGACCACTCAAGCCCGCCATAATATCGCCAAGAGCCTTTGGCGCATATCTATCTTTTGCCATTAAATCTTCTACCTAAAGGGGTTAATCACCACATAAGGAATATACCACCTACGTAAATATGAAGCTATCAGGTTTAAGGCACAATGTGCGAGATGCGATTTTGTTAATGTATGTCGTCATTTATGGCGACAAGATATTACGTACGTTTCATCAATGACGCGCTAAAGCACGACCCACAAGAAAGCGCGAAATAAATTTCACGCCTACATCAAAGACATCTAATCGCACAAAGAGGGTAAGAGGCGCTGCGCTTGAGAGAAAACAAAAACCATCATTATCACTTCCTCACTCACTTCTCTTTGTGTAAAAAATATTTGAACCATAGAGAACACCGAGGCGCTTCGCGCTACATAGAGAAACCAAATATTTATAAAGAGATTATAGTCTCTTCCTCTGTGCTCTCTGTGACCTCTGTGGTTAGGAAAAAGATCTTTAGCTCACAAAGAGGATAAAAACCGCTGCGCTTTGAAGTAAAAATTAAGTAAGTTCTTGGTTTACCTCTTTCTTTTCTCATTCACTTCTCTTTGTGAAAATCGTATAAAAACATGTTTAACCACAGATCTCATTGTAAAAATATTTTCGGCACTAAAGTACCTCCTACATGCATCACCCATTCCGTTTAAAGCTTCTTGAATTCCTCAATCGTTTAAAATAATTCTTTGCGTTTGCTAGCTCGCAATAATATTTTTCCTTTGGGGTTTCTGGTACTCTTTTCCTTTATTTTTTAACTTATTCACACAATGACACAACACTCTCTTACTTTAATCGTATTAGCCGGTGGGCTTGGTAGTCGTTTTGGCGGAAACAAACAAATAGCAGAGATCCCAGGGTTGGGCTGCACCATAATGGAATTAAGCATTCGTGATGCGATAAAAGCGGGTGTAAGCCAAGCTGTTATCATCATAAATAAAAAAATCCGCGCCGAACTTGAAGCCACCATACTGCCTCGCTTTCCTAAATCACTCGAGGTTGTGCTTGTTGAACAAGAAATTAGTATGGTACCTGAGCGGTACAGCCATTTAGCGAAAGATCGTATCAAGCCTTGGGGAACTGGGCATGCTCTGTTATGTGCAAAGCCCTATGTAAAGAACCCCGCTATTGTCATCACTGCTGATGATTATTATGGGGCATCCTCTTTTGAAATAATGGCTAAACACTTTAAAAATAATAACGATTGGGCCATGGTTGGTTACCCAATCAAAAACACACTTTCTGAAGAAGGTGGTGTAAATCGTGGTGTTTGTGAAGTGAATGAACAGCAACAACTTACTAATGTGATTGAGTATTTAAATATAAAACTTGAAGATAAGACCTTGTATGGTGACAACCCTCAGGGTAAGCGCGAAGTAATTTCGAACGAAGCTCTAGGCTCTATGAGTTTTTGGGGAGTAACGCCAAACATATTCAACGAGTTAGAAATAGGCTTTGCGCAATTCCTAGAACATAATGACAACGGTGTCACAAAAGAGTATTATTTACCGGATCAAATCCAAACTGCTGTTAAAAACAACCAACAATCTGTCATGGTCTATCAAGCGCAATCAGCCTGGTATGGCGTCACTTACAGAGAAGAGCTAGAAAAGGTTTCGAAAAAGCTTTATGAATTACATCATGGACGAACAACCAGCAACCACAGCTGTTCAAACGCATTTTAAAAGTGAACTTTCTATGAAGTCTAACCCTGTTGCAGAACACCTATCAGAGTGTTTTGGCCTAAATAAAGTGGATATTAGCCTAAAACCGATTGGCAATGGCCATATAAATACCACCATGCTATTAAAAGCAGATGATCAAGCACTTGTGGTTCAAAAGTTAAATACAACCGTTTTTCCGAATCCTGAACAACTTGTTGAAAATGCTCGCTTAATTGAACAGCATTTAACTGAAAAGCACGACAATGGTGAATATAACCTCGACATTATTCGTCATGTGCCCACCATTCAAAATGACTTTTTAGTTGAGTGTGATCAAGGCGTTTGGCGCGCACTCGAATTTATTGGCGGCAGCTACAGTGAAGATGTGGTAGCAACCATATCGCAAGCACAAACTGCAGCCAATGCATTTGGACAATTTGCTTTAGCCTTACAAGATTTTCAGGCTGATCAGTTGCATCATGTGATCCCTGATTTTCATAATTTAGCAATGCGTTTTGACGCGTTCAAAAACGTGTTAGCAAAAGATCCAGCAAGCAGAGTAGCGCTATGCCAAGACGATATTGACTTTTGTTTAGCACAACAAGGGTTAGTAACTGAACTTAAAGAGCTTGAGGGTAAGATCCCACTTAGACCTTGCCATAATGATACTAAGATTAACAACATGCTGTTTTGCACACAATCTGACGATGCAAAAGCAGTGATTGACCTAGACACCTGTATGCCGGGTTATTGGTTATTTGATTTTGGCGATATGGTGCGCACCTTCTGCTCACCTGAGCAAGAAGATTCTACTAATTTGAGCAATGTTCGTGTTCGTGAAGAGATATTTGCTGCAATTGTAAAAGGTTATGTTGAGCCTTTAAAAGATGTGATCACCGACACTGAAAAAGAAAGCTTTTGGTTAGGCACAAAAGTAATGACCTTTATGATCGGCCTGCGCTTTTTAACAGACTTTATTGATGGCGATAATTACTTTGCTACCAAGCATGCAAACCATAACCTAGAGCGTGCCCGTAATCAGTTTGCTCTTTATCGTGATATTCTTGAAAAAGAACATACTTTAAAAGCGATTTTAGAGATAAATAAGGGGTAAAGTTGCTAGTTGCTACTTGCTAGTTATCGTAGGCGCGATTTTACATCGCGCAGCACAACTGATATTCAACACCCTTCAAGAAAATGTATACAGTGCTAACAAACAACACTATTTCAGCTGAAAGCTTACGGCTATAGATGTTCTTTCTCTGTGCTCTCTGTGTCCTTATATGGACTCCCCGTTTTTTGTCAACGGAGTATTTATTAAATAAAGATTAGATGCTGGCTTATATACGGACTCTATTTGGGGAGCTACCCCTGGTCACTTTAATGTATTCGCCCCTTTATGACT